>CAYPFE010000131.1:0-7823 GCA_964409895.1 uncultured Novosphingobium sp. | reverse complement strand
GCTGCTGCTCAACCGCATGGGTGTCGCCCGCTCCGAAGTCCGTCCCTGGCACCGTGCCGGCATGTCGCCTGCGCCGCCCGAGCGCAGCCATGCCATCTCGAACCTGTTCCTGCCGCCTGCGGGCTCGGCGCGATGGGTGAAACTGCCTGCGAAGCACCGCCGCATGTCGGGCGTCAGACTGATGGAAAGCGCCAATCCCGGAGAGGAGGCGCAGGCCATCGCGATCCTTATCCGCGAGGCACTCGAGCAGCCCGAACGGCGTGTCGCATTGGTAACGCCTGATCGCGGGCTGGCGGGACGGGTCGTCGCCCAATTGCGGCGCTGGAATATCGAGGCCGACGACACCGCCGGCATTCCCCTGTCGCAGAGCGCGGCGGGGCGCGTGCTGCTACTGCTTGCCGAGATCGCCGCCGAGGATGCAGCACCGGTGCCGCTCGTCGCTCTCCTTTCCCATCCGCTGGTTCATGGCGGGTGGGAGCGCGCGCAATGGCTGGAAGCTGCCCGCCATTTCGAGCTGGTCATGCGCGGGCCGCGGCCGGGACCGGGGCTGGCGCCGCTGCGTGCCTTGTCAGCACGGGAGAAGCTGGCCGAGTGGTGGGAAGTGGCGGAAGCCGCGCTGGCGCCGATGCTCGAGCAGCGGGACGCAACGCCGCTGGCCGAGTTGCTCGACCATCTTGCCCAGGCGGGTGAGGCGCTGTGCGGTGAACGGCTGTGGGCAGAGGCCGATGGGCGTGCGCTTTCGGCCTTCGTTGAGGAACTTCGCGAGGCGGCGCGCCGTGCTGGTACCAGCCTCGACCCGCGAGAGCTGCACAGCGTGCTGCGCGATGCGATGGACCGGGTTTCGGTGCGCCCGCCATGGGGCGGCCATCCGCGCGTGGCGATCTACGGTCTGCTCGAGGCGCGGATGAGCCGCGCCGATCTCGTTATCTGCGGCGGGCTGGTCGAGGGCGTGTGGCCGGCCTCGCCGCAACCCGATTCGCTGTTGCCGCCCGCCGTGCTGCGCGCGCTGGGCGTGCCGGGCGCCGATTTCCGCATCGGCCTTGCCGCGCACGACCTGGTGGCAGCGCTCGGCGCTCCGGAAGTGGTGCTGAGTTATGCATTGCGAGACGACGGCGCGCCGGTGATCCCGTCGCGCTTCGTGCTGCGGCTGAAGGCGATGCTCGGCCCCGAATTGGCGGATCAGCACAAGGAACTGGAAGCCGTCCGCATCGCCCGACAGATTGACGAGATGCCGCTGGCGTTACCCTATCCTCGCCCGAAGCCGATGCCTGACGCGGAACAGCGAAGGGTCGCGATTTCGGCCACCGGGCTCGACCGGCTGCGCAGCGATCCCTACCAGTTCTATGCCAATGCAATCCTTCGCCTGAGCAGGCTCGACGGGCTCGATGCCGAACCCACCGCTGCCTGGCGCGGCGTGGCCGTCCACGAGATCCTCGACCGCTGGCACAGACAGGGCGATCCTCCCGGAGAATTGCGCGCGATCGCCGTCATGGTGCTCGACGAGATGAGCGCACACCCGCTGATGCGCTCGCTGTGGCGGCCGCGACTGATGGCGGCGCTCGACTGGATCGATGCCGAGATCACTAGGCTGGGCAAGGAGAAGGGCCGCGCGGTCCTCGTCAGCGAAGCCAAGGGCAGCATGATGTTGCGCGGTGTGCGCATCCATGGCCGGGCCGACCGGATAGACCGCACCGGCGACGGCGGCCTCGCCGTGGTCGACTACAAGACCGGCCAGCCGCCGTCGCGCAGCATGGTCAAGCAGGGCTATTCGCTCCAGCTCGGCCTCATTGGCCTGATTGCGCGGGCTGGCGGCTTCGAGGGCGTTGTCGGAGAGCCGGGTGAATTCGAATACTGGTCGCTCGCCAAGGATGCGAAGCGCCGCGACGAGCTGGGCTTCGGCGATGTTGCGAGCCCGTTCAGGACCGACCTCGCCGACGGGCTGGAAAAGGAGGAATTCCTCGACGTAACGAAGGCTTACCTGAACGATGCGCTCGACCGCTGGATTCTGGGCGCCGACCCGTTCACCGCCCGGCTCAATCCCGATCTCGCAGTCTATACAGATTACGACCAGCTGATGCGGCTCGACGAATGGCAGCACCTGATGACGGCTGACGAGGAAGACGAGGCATGAGCGGCTCGACTTCCGTCCACCCGCTTCACGGCAACCAGATGAAGGCGGTCGAGCCGGACGAGACGGTCTGGCTGTCCGCCTCGGCGGGGACTGGCAAGACTCAGGTGCTGTCCTCCCGCGTACTGCGGCTGCTGCTCAAACCGGGTGTCGAGCCGTCGCAGATCCTGTGCCTGACCTTCACCAAGGCCGGCGCCACCGAAATGGCAGATCGGATCAATACCACGCTTGCCGAATGGGTGCGCCTCAATGAGGCCGAGCTTGCCGATCGGCTCGAAGCGATCGGCGCAAAGGGCAATCCGGCGACGCGCGCCCGGGCCCGAACTCTGTTTGCCAGCGTGCTCGATTGTCCGGGCGGTGGCTTGCGGATCGATACGATCCACGCCTTTTCGCAATGGCTGCTCGGCGCCTTTCCGCTCGAGGCGAACCTGATCCCCGGTTCGCGGCCGATGGAGGATCATGAGCGCGTGCTGCTCGCACGCCAAGTGCTGGCGGACCTGCTGGTTCGGGCCGAAAGCGAGCCCTTCGCCGATCCGCAACTGCTCTCCGCGCTCGAGGATTTGTCGTTGCGGATGGGGCCTGAGGAAGTCGAGAAATATCTCCTGCGCTGTGCCGAAGCGCGCGAGGCCTGGTTCGGCCCGGGCGGCTGGCAGGAGCCGATGCGCGAGAACGTTCTGAGGCTTCTGGATCTGCCTCCCGGTGCGGATGAATCGCAAATGGCGGCGCTATGCGCCGACGGACGTTTTGACACAGTTGCGTTGCACAGATGCCTTCGAACGCTGGCGGAGTGGGACAGCGCAACCGGACGTGATGGCTCTGCCGCAATCGAGTCCTGGCTCCGGCTGGAGCCTGCTGATCGCGCCGAGTCGATTGACGAACTCTATCTGGGCCTCTTCACCAAGACGTCGGGCGCGCCGAAGCAGCTCAACAACATTCTCAAGCGCGATCCCGATTATGAGAGGCATATCGGGCAGGTCAGCGACAGCATAGCTGCCGTTCGCGAGATTCGTATCCTGTTGGCACTGGCCGACCGGCTGGTCCCGGCCTTGCGGCTGGGCCGGGCCTTCGCGCTCGCCTGGGACGAGGCCAAGCAGCGAGAGGGGCTGATCGATTTCGACGACCAGATTCGCCGTGCCGCCGACCTCTTGGGCCGTTCCGAACTCGCCGACTGGATACGCTACAAGCTCGACCGCCGCTTCGATCATATCCTCGTTGACGAGGCGCAGGACACCAACGAGGCGCAATGGCGTATCATCGATGCGCTGACAGGCGAATTCTTCACCGGCGCCGGCCAGCGCGGCGACATCATGCGCACGCTGTTCGTCGTCGGCGATTACAAGCAAGCGATCTTCCGCTTCCAGGGCACCAGCCCGGAGAATTTCGAGGCCGCCCGCAAGCGCGTGAAGAAGGCCATGGCGGGGCTGGCGCGCAACATGCAGGGCCAGCGCAGCAAGGCCCGCCCCCGCGAGCTGCGCGAATACGGGCTCGACCAGAGCTTTCGCAGTGCCCAGCCGGTCCTCGATTTCGTCGACAAGGCAGTGTCGCATATCGGCCCGGACAATTTTGGGCTTGCCCGGCCACCGAAGCCTCACAAGGGCGAAAAACGTCCCGGGTACACCGCGCTGTGGCGGCCGATAGGCTGGGTCGGCGAGGATGACATCTCCGGCGAAGCGGATGAGGGCGCCGAAAGCTGGCTGTCGAAGCCAGATCGCGAACTTGCCTCGCGGATCGCCGAGCAGGTGAAACAATGGACCGATCCCGACGGCGAGGGTTTCACCCTGCACAAGGGCGGCAAGCGCCGCGCCGGGCCGGGCGACGTCATGGTGCTGGTGAGGAAGCGCAAGGAACTCGCCGGGCTGATCGTCGCGCGCCTGCATGCCGCCGGGGTTCCGGTGGCGGGCGTCGACCGGTTGCGGTTGGGCGCACCGCTGGCTGTGCGCGATCTCGTCGCCGCGCTGCGCTTCGCCGCCCAGCCGCTCGACGATCTCAATCTCGCGAACCTGCTGGTCTCCCCGCTCGTCGGCTGGAGCCAGCAGCAGCTGCTGGAGCATGGCTATCGCGACAGGCAAGTGCATCTGTGGGACCATCTGCGCCATTCCACGCATGCAGTTGTCGCGGAGGTGCTGGAGCGGCTCGGCCAGCTGCTGCGCCTCGCCGATTTCGAGCCGCCGCAAGCGCTGCTGCACTGGCTGCTGTCCGGGCCATGGCAAGGCAGGCGCAGGCTGGTCGAGCGGCTGGGCAGCGAAGCGAACGATCCGGTCGACGAACTGGTCAACGCCGCGCATGCCTATGCCATGACCGCTACGCCGAGCATCGCAGGGTTCCTGCAATGGTTCGATGCAGGCGATGGTGAGCTGAAACGCGAGGCAGGGGCGAGCAGGGGCCAGGTTCGGGTCATGACGGTCCATGGCGCCAAGGGGCTGCAGGCGCCGATCGTCATTCTCGCCGATGCGACCGGCAATCCCGAAGCCGGGCGGGCGACGCCTCTCGACATGCCAGATCCGCGCGCGCAGGAACGGCGGATCCCGCTGCCCTCGCTGCGCAAGGATGAGCAGGTAGGCCGCATCGCCGCGGAATATGCCAAGCTGCGGCAGGCGGAGCAGGAAGAGCACTGGCGGCTGCTCTATGTCGCGATGACTCGGGCGGAAGAGGCGCTGTTCGTGACCGGCGCGCTCGGTCCGCGCGACCGAGGCGTTGCAGCGGAGAACAGCTGGTATGCGAAACTGCGCGAACTGTTCGGAACCGGTGAGGAAGTCGAGGACCCGATCTGGTCGGCAAGGCTCGAATGGGGCGAAGCGCCGGGGCCGATGCCGGCAGTCGTGCAACCGGGCGAACTGCCCCTGCCGGAGCCCCTGCCGCCATGGGCCGAACGCGAACCGCCTGCCGAACCCCGACCGCCGAAACCGCTCGCACCGTCGTCGCTGGGTGAGGAGGATGCGCCGGACCCGCCCTGGCCGCCCGGAGCCGGGGGCGAGGCGGCCATGCGCGGTACGCTGGTCCACAAGCTGCTGGAACGCCTGCCCGAGGTGGCGGTTGCTGATCGTCAGGTAGCCGGGCGGCGCTGGCTCGAACGCAATGCCGCGCAATTCGCGCCGGAAAGCCGGCAAGAGATGCTGGAAAGCGCTCTGTCGGTGGTTTCCGGGGAAGCTTGGGCAGAGCTGTTCGGGCCGGGAAGCCTTGCCGAGGTGCCGATCGCCGCAGTCGTCGGGGAGAAGGTCGTTGCCGGGACGATCGACCGGCTGGTGATTGCGCCTGACCGCATCAGGCTGGTCGATTACAAGACTGCGCGTCGCCCACCCTCCGGAATTGGCGAGGTACCGCGCGCGATCCTGCGGCAGATGGCGGCCTATGCGGCGGCGCTCGAAACCACCTTCCCGGGCCGGGTGGTGGAGGCGGCCTTGCTCTACACCTCCGCGCCCCGGCTGATCGAAATACCGGCAGAAGTGTTGGCAGTTCACAAGCAGGCCTTGTCAAAGGCGCAGTAAAGCTATTGGGTGGCGGCGTTGCTTCCGTCGCGATCCGTCCTAGATTGAGGGCAAGCGAGAACAGGAGTTTGCGATCATGCCGACCAAAGCCGTGACCGATGCGAGTTTCGAAGCCGATGTCCTCAATGCCGACAAGCCGGTGCTGGTCGATTTCTGGGCGGACTGGTGCGGCCCTTGCAAGATGATCGGCCCCAGCCTTGAGGAAATCAGCGACGAACTCGCCGACAAGGTGACCATCGCCAAGATGGACATCATGGAGAATTCCGAGATTCCGGGCCAGATTGGCGTGCAGTCGATCCCGCTGATGGTGCTGTTCAAGGACGGCAAGCCGGTGGCTAAGAAGCTCGGCGCGGCGCCCAAGAACGCACTCAAGGGCTGGCTGGAAGGCGAGCTTTAGGCACGTCAGCCGAGCGCTGCCATCCGCTCGGCCAATTCGTCCCACAATTCCGGCGTAGAAGCGCCCAGCAGGCCGGGTTCGGCATACTCGTCGACCCGGTAGGGCCTGCCATCCGGCCGCGCCGCCTTGCCGCCGGCCTCGTTGAGGAACAGCACGCCGGCTGCGTGATCCCAGGGCAGGGTGCGTTCGAATATCGAGACGTCGTTTTCACCAAGCGCCAGCCGGGGATATTGCTCGGCAGCGCAGCGCGGAATGTCGACCAGCCGGTAATGCGGGGCGATATGGGTGCGGATCGCCTCGCGCCGGGACTGCTCGACGAAAATCAGCGAAATCGCCGCGATGGGCGGGGTGTCGCCGCTCGGACGCGCCGCGATCGGTTCGCCATCCAGCCAGGCGCGTTTGCCCGGCAAGGCGTGACAGAATCGACCGGTAAGGGAGTCAAGTATCCAGCCGCCGATCGTCACGCCGCCGTCCGAGAGTGACACCAGCACGCCGAACGGTCGCTTTCCGGCGGCGTAGTTGTTGGTGCCATCGAGTGGATCGACGATCCAGCACAGGCTGTCGGCCAGCCTGTCCAGAAGCGCCGGATCGGCATGGGCCGCTTCCTCGCCGACGAATGCGGCTTCGGGAAGCAGCGCTGCCAGCCGCTCGGCGAGAATCGCTTCCGCTTCGTGATCCGCCACCGTGACCACGTCATCCGCAGCCTTGTCGACGATTTCATGGGCGGCGAGCGAGCGGTAGCGCGGCAGGATCGCGCGCTCGGATGCCTCGCGCATGGCTGCGTGGATGGCGTCCGTCAGGGCCCCTTCCATCAACTCCGGTAATCCGCGTTGATCGAGATGTAACCATGCGTCAGGTCGCAGGTCCACACGGTGGCGCGGCCCTCGCCGAGGCCGAGGTCGACCTCGACTGTGATTTCCCGGCCCCTGAGATGCTCCGCGACCGGCGCCTCGTCATAATCGGCGAGCGGCAGGCCTTCGCGCGCGCACCAGATGCCGCCGAAGCCGATCGAGAGTCTGTCCCGGTCAGCCGGTTCGCCGGCCTTGCCGACGGCCATGACGATGCGGCCCCAATTGGCGTCCTCGCCGGCGATGGCGGTCTTGACCAGCGGCGAATTGGCAATGGCGAGCCCCACCTTGCGGGCGCTCTCGTCGCTGGTCGCTCCGGTAACCCTAACCGCGATGAATTTTTGCGCGCCCTCGCCGTCGCGCACGACGAGATGGGCGAGCTGACGGCAAATGTCTTCCAGAGCGGCGGCGAAGGCGTCGGCTCCAGCGCTGTCGAAGGAGGCGAGGGGGGCGTTGCCTGCCTTGCCGGTGGCGAAGGCGAGCACCGTGTCGCTAGTCGAAGTATCGCTATCGACGGTGATGCAACTGAAAGTTCGCTTGTTTGCAGCGGACAGGCATGTTTGCAGGAATGCTGGCTCGACCGCAGCGTCGGTGAAGACATAGCCCAGCATGGTCGCCATGTCGGGCGCGATCATTCCGCTGCCCTTGATGATGCCGGCAAGCGTCACCGTCCTGCCGTCGACCACCGCCTGCGCCATCGTGCCCTTGGCGAAGGTGTCGGTGGTGCCGATGGTCTTGGCGGCATCTTGCCATGAGCAGGCCTCGTCCGTCGCAAGGACGGCAGCGACGCCTTCCCGCGCCTTGTCCTTGGGCAGTGGCACGCCGATCAAGCCAGTCGAGGAGACGAATACCTCCGAAGTCGCGCAACAGAGATGTTCCGCCACCTGGCCCATGATCTGCTCCACCGCCTCGCGTCCGCGATAGCCGGTAAACGCGTTGGAATTGCCGACATTGACGACCAGCGC
>CAYPFE010000130.1:0-7830 GCA_964409895.1 uncultured Novosphingobium sp. | reverse complement strand
AGATCAGCTTATAGCTCATGGGCGCTCTCCTATCGCCGGCGCAGCCTCTCGCGGTTCAGCTCGGCGACACTCTTCACGCCCGTCAGCTTCATCCCGCGTTCGATCTCGTCCTTCAACAGGCCGATGGCACGTTCGACGCCTGGCTGGCCGGCTGCCGCCAGCGCGTAGAGATATAGCCTGCCGCCCGACGCGCAGCTCGCGCCCGCCGCCAGCGCTTTCAGCACATGAGTACCGCGCCTGACGCCGCCGTCGCATATGATCTCGATCTGGCCGCCGACCGCATCGACGATCTCGGGCAACTGGTCGAAGGGTGAGCGGCTGCCGTCCAATTGCCGGCCGCCGTGGTTCGAAATCATGATCGCATCCGCACCGATCTCGACCGCGCGCTTCGCGTCCGCTGCGCTCATCACGCCCTTGAGGCAGAAGGTGCCGCCCCAGTCCTCGCGCAGCTGGTCGGCCATTTGCCAGGTCAGCGACTGGTCGAGCATGGTGTTGAAATAGCCGGCGATGGAGACTGCCTCGCCCGTGCCCTCGACCACATGGGTGTCGAGATTGGGCAACGCGAACTTCTCGCGGAACACGTAATTCAGCACCCATGCCGGTTTCAGCGCATAGGACAGCGCGGACGAGGGCGTGAACTTGGGCGGCGAGGTGAAGCCGCTCCTGGCGCAGCGCTCGCGCTTGCCGGAAACGATGGTGTCGACAGTCAACGTCACGCAATCGAATTTCGCTGCCTGGCAGCGCTCGATCATCGAGCGGTTCAGTCCGCGGTCCTTGTGATAGTAGAACTGGAACATCTTCGGCGTCGAAACCAGCGCGGCGATCTCCTCGATGCTGACGGTGGCGAGGCTGGAGATGCCGAACCACAACCCGAATTTCTCCGCCGCGCGCGCCACCGCGCGTTCGCCTTGCCAGTGGAACACGCGCTGCAGCGCGGTGGGCGACAAGATTAGCGGCAGCGCGCTCTTGCGGCCGAGGATGGTGACAGACGTGTCGATGTCCTCGACGCCGGCGAGAACGTCGGGGACAAGATCGCAATCGGCATATGAGGCGGTGTTGCGCGCCTTGGTCAGCTCGTCGTCGGCGGCACCATCGATATAGTCGAACACCGGCCACGGCAGCCGCTGTTTCGCCAGCAGCCGGAAGTCATCGATATTGTGGCAATCGGAGAGGCGCATCAGCGCCGCTTAGCGGGAGTCGCCGGGCCTGTGCAATGGGCCTGTGTGCCCTAGTCCTTCTTGCGCTTCTTTTCCGGCTTCGGCTCTTCCACTGGCCCAACCTCGGCCAGCCACTTGTCGATGTCGTCGCGCGTGGCGGGACGTGCCGGGTACTTGCAGCCGCGCAGCTGGCCCACGCCCTTAAGGAAGCCCCGCCGCGCAAGACCACCCTGGATCGCCGCGCGTTCCCGCCGCTGATGTTCGCTGGCCCCGGAAACCTCGCGGATGATGCCCCGGAATGGAATGAAGGAATTGACCACTGCCTTGCCGACGCGGCTGGCAGCGATGCGGTCGCGCGTCGCCTGTGGCAGGTCCAGATCGGGGCCGAGCAGCGCGTCGAGTTCCTCGACGGCGGAAATCAGTTGCGCGCACCGCCCAAGGCCTTGAAGGTCGTATGGGTTCTGCAGCGCGCGCACCAGCAGTTCCGGGATTTCCTTCTTGTCGAGATTGAGGTCGGTAACCGGTGTCTTCGCGATATCCGCGGCATCCGGATCACGGTCGCCGACGGGTGCGGATTGCTGTGCGGTCAGCGGAGCGGCGCAAATCAGCGCTGCGAAAGCGGGAAATGCAAGGAACCTGCCCATATTGTACTCCTCGGTCCGATATGGTCCTTCTGGCGAAGACTTCAATCAGCGCCTGAGGTCGGCGAAGGTGTCGCAGGCCTCATCGTCGCCGGTTGAAAGTCCTCGCTTCAGCCATTCCATACGCTGCGCACTTGAACCGTGCGTGAAGCTCTCGGGATTGACGCTGCGCCCGGCGTTGCGCATCAACGTGTCGTCGCCGATGGCACCTGCGGCGGTCAAGCCTTCTTCCATGTCGCCCGGCTCGATCAGCTTGCGGTTGTGGCCCGCCCATACCCCGGCATAGCAATCGGCCTGAAGCTCCATTCGTACCTGCAGGGCATTGGCCTGTCCTGGGTTTTGCTGCTGGGCGCTGCGGACCTGTCCGGCGAGCCCGGTCAGTTTCTGGATGTGGTGCCCTTATTCATGCGCCATCACGTAATAGCGCGCGAAATCGCCCGGTGCGCCAAGCTGCCGGGCCATCTGATCGTAGAAGCTGGTGTCGATGTAGATGCCCTGGTCCGCCGGACAATAGAACGGCCCCATCGAACTTGATGCCGCGCCACAGCCGGAACGGGTGCCACCCTGGTAGAAATTCAAGATGGGCTGTTCGAATGGCACGTTGCCGGCGCGAAACAGCGGTTCCCAGGTCTCGTTGAGCGAACTGAGCGCATTGCAGGATTCGAGCGAATAACGGTTCTGCTCGCATATTTCCGTCGGACTTCCGCCCCCCATCCGGCCTTGCTCGACGGGTGCGTCTTGCTGGATGCCCTCGATGGAGCCGAGCATCTGGGCCGGGTCCACGCCGAAAACCAGCGCGCCGATCAGGACGATCACGATTGTCCCGCAGCCAAGCTTCCCGCCGGGACTTCCCGGAAGACCCCCGCCCGAACCTCCGCTGCGAACGCGGATATTGGCGGGATTGAATCGCTTGAGACGCACGCGGTATCCTCCATTTCACTCACGCCGCTACGGGGCGCCGCAGGCTGAATCATATAAATCAACGTATGAACCCGGTATTAGGACTGCTTTCCAGCTAGTTGTAAACCTTGCCGATAGGTTGCGATGCTATAGGTTGGTTCGAATGAGACCGGGCATTTTCCGATGGATGCACTTCGCCGCGCTGTTTTGCGTGCTGGCGATTTGCGCTCCCGATAGCGCCGATGCCCGGCGCAAGCGCGACAAGCAACTGGAACAAAGCCTGCGCAGCCAGATCGAGATTCTCGCCAGTGACGAATTCGCGGGTCGCGAACCCGGCACCGATGGCGAGGCCAGGACCCTGCGCTATCTTGCGAAGCGATGGTTTGAGGTTGGGCTGGTCTCTGGCACCAACGACCCCGGCAACGAATGGTTCGCGCCGGTCACCCTCGTCGCTCGCGAACCGGCAGTGTCGGTCACGCAGTTCAGGCTCGGGAAGCGGATGGTCCAGCTTAGTGAGGAAGAAGCACTGATGCTCACCTCGGGTAACCGCAGCCTCGTGCAGGATGCGCCGTTGCTGTTCGTAGGCACAGGTGACGGTGCAGGAATTTCCCGCAACGAACTGGCTGGCAGGGTTGCGCTGATGCTCAATGGCGAGGAATCCGGAAGCGAGAGGCAGAACGCGCTGCTCGCCGAAGGGGCCTCTGCGGTGATCACCATCCTCGATGGCGATCGGACTCTGGAGCAGGTGGCGGCGCGGCGGCAACGATCGGGCTATGCGCTCTCTCAGGACAGTGTTGGCGGCGACCTCGAAGGATTCGTTACCAGAGATGCAATGCAACGCGTGCTGGCGCTTGGCAGATCGAGCGTCGCAGCACTTGAAGAAGAAGCAGCACGGCCGGGCTTCGCGCCGAGAATCATGAGGCTCAGCGCATCGCTGGAGGCAACGAATCGCGAAACCACGATTCGCACGCACAACCTTCTGGGCCGGATTCCGGGCAGGCTGCCCGAGGCGGGCGCAGTGGTACTCGTGGCCCATTGGGATCATTTCGGAGTGTGCGGGGAGGAAACCGCCGAAGACCGGATTTGCAATGGCGCGATCGACAATGCCAGCGGCCTCGCCTTCATAACCGAGGTTGCGGCGCGGCTGGTGCGGGGCCCGCGGCTCGATCGCGATGTCTATTTCCTGGCGACGACCGCAGAGGAACTCGGCCTGCTCGGCGCGCATGCCTTTGCCGACAATCCGCCAATGCCTCTCGGGCAAATCGTCGCCGCGCTCAACATCGATAGCGTAGCGATCGCGCCTCGTGGGACCCCGATCGCCATCGTCGGGCGCGGCATGACCGGGCTTGATGACACGATTACCGAAGTCGCGAAGCGCGAAAAACGCAAGCTCATCGAAAACGACGAGGCCAACGAATTTGTCCGCAGGCAGGACGGCTGGGCGCTGATCCAGCACGACATTCCAGCCGTAATGGTCACAAGCGCCTATGGTGACATCGAACGAATCCGCAAATTCTTCGATACCGACTATCACCGCCCGAGCGACGACCTGGGGCAGCCGATCGAGCTGGGCGGTGCAGCCGAGGATGTCGAATTCCATCTCGCCCTGGTGCGCTGGCTGGGCGATGCAACGAAGTTTTCCCCTGCGGACAAATCACCCTAGCACCGCCGCCATCTCTTGGTTACATGGGCCGCCACGAATCCACGCGGAGCAACAGTGGCGCAAATGGAAATCCCTCTCGGCCTTACATTCGACGATGTCCTTCTGCGTCCGGCGGAATCCGACATCGTGCCGACCGAGGCAGACACGCGCACCCGCCTGACGAAGGCGATCGGCCTCAACATTCCGATCATCTCCTCGGCGATGGATACGGTGACCGAAGCCGACATGGCGATCGTCATGGCGCAGGTCGGCGGCATCGGCGTGCTGCACCGAAATCTCTCGATCGAGGAGCAATGTGCGGCGGTGCGCGCGGTCAAGCGATTCGAAAGCGGCATGGTGGTGAACCCGATCACCATCGGTCCGGATGCGCCGCTCGGCGAGGCCCAGGCGATCATGAAGGACAACAGGATCAGCGGGATCCCGGTCGTCGAAGCAGGCGGCAGGCTGGTCGGCATCCTCACCAACCGTGACGTACGCTTCGCCGACAATCCCGGCCAGCCGGTTCGAGAACTGATGACCAAGGAGAACCTCGCCACGGTCAAGCTCGGCACCAGCGGTGACGATGCGCGCCGCCTGCTTCACCAGCGCCGGATCGAGAAGCTGCTGGTGGTCGACGACGATTTCCACTGTATCGGCCTCATCACCGTCAAGGACATCGAGAAGGCGGTCACATTCCCTTCGGCGACCAAGGACGAATCCGGAAGGCTGCGGGTCGCTGCTGCCACGACGATTGGCGATAAGGGCTTCGAGCGCACCGAAGCGCTGCTCGACGCGGAATGCGACGTCATCGTCGTCGACACGGCACATGGCCATAATCTCGACGTTTCGCGCTCGGTCGAACGGGTCAAGAAGCTGTCGAATTCCGCGCAGGTGATTGCCGGTAATGTCGCCACCGCAGAAGCGGCGCGTGCACTGATCGGGGCAGGTGCGGATGGCATCAAGGTCGGCATCGGACCGGGTTCGATCTGCACCACGAGGATCGTTGCAGGCGTTGGCGTACCGCAGCTTACCGCGGTGATGGATGCATCGGAAGAAGCGGACAAGTCGGGCATCCCGGTTATCGCCGACGGCGGCCTCAGGACCTCGGGCGATGCGGCCAAGGCGCTGGCCGCGGGCGCTTCGTCGATCATGATCGGCTCGATGCTGGCGGGCACCGAGGAAGCGCCGGGCGAGACTTTCCTTTACCAGGGGCGTGCCTACAAGTCGTATCGCGGCATGGGTTCGGTGGGCGCGATGGCGCGCGGCAGCGCCGACCGCTATTTCCAGCAGGACATCAAGGAAGCGATGAAACTGGTGCCCGAAGGTATCGAAGGCCAGGTGCCGTTCAAGGGGCCGGCCAAGGACGTGATCCACCAGCTGGTCGGCGGCATCAAGGCGGCGATGGGCTATACCGGATCGCACACCATCGAGGATCTCAGGACCAAGGCGCAGTTCATCCGCATCACCAACGCGGGCCTGCGAGAAAGCCATGTCCACGACGTATCGATCACCCGGGAAGCGCCCAACTATCCGACGCGGTAGGAGTTCGCCGTGACGCCCGCTGCCCGCGTTCAGGCGGCGATCGAGATTGTCGATTCTGTAATCGAATCGGCGCGCAGTAGCGGCCCGCCGGCCGACCGCATCGCTGCCGAATGGTTCCGCACGCGCCGGTTTGCAGGCAGTAAGGACCGCAGGGCCGTGCGCGAGCTGGTTTACGGCGCGATCCGCTGCTGTGGTGAGCTTCCCTTGTCAGGACGCGCGGCGATGCTGCGCCTGGCCGAGCTTCAGCCTGAGCTGGCCGCCCTCTTCGACGGTTCGGTCCATGGGCCGGGATCTGTCCGTCCAGACGAGCAGGCCGCGGCCGGAGGACTAGCGCCGCGCTGGCTCGAACAGGCGCTTGCCCAGTCCGGCATTGCAGGTGAGGAAGCAGCAGCCCTGCTGGAACGCGCGCCACTCGATATCCGCGTCAACACGCTCAGGGCTTCGCGCGAATCGCTGGAACTTCTAGTTTCAGGTGAGGTGACACCCGCGCCACAGGGATTTCGCCTTCCCGCCGGAACGCCTGTCGAGCAATGGGATGCCTGGAAACAAGGCTGGATCGAAGTACAAGACGCGGGATCTCAGCTCGCCTGCCTCGCGCTCGATGCTCAACCGGGCGAGACGATTGTCGACTTGTGCGCCGGTGCCGGCGGCAAGACCCTGGCGATCGCCGCCGCGATGGAGGATCGGGGGCGGCTTTTCGCCTGCGATACCGACCGCGGTCGGCTGTCCCGGCTCCCGCCCAGGGCGCAGCGCGCCGGCGTGACCATTGCGGAGACCCTGCTGCTCGATCCTGGACGCGAGCATTCCGCGCTGGCTGAACTTGCGGGATGCGTGGATGCCGTACTGGTCGACGCGCCCTGCTCGGGCAGCGGCACCTGGCGGCGTAATCCGGAAGCGCGCTGGCGGCTGGATGAGCGGCAATTGGCGCGTCACACCGCTTTGCAGGCGCGCCTGCTGGATGTCGCGGCGGGACTCGTGCGCCCCGGCGGCAGGCTGGTCTATGTCACCTGTTCGCTCCTCGATGCCGAGGGCACGGGACAGGCCGATACTTTTCTTGCGCGTCATGCAGGTTGGCAGGCCGAGCTACCGGACTTGGGAGCGGGAGAAACGCGGGGGAAGGGGGTTCGGCTTTCGCCGCTCCGCGATGGGACGGATGGGTTTTACATCGCAAGATTTTTGCGGATATGATAGAGGGTCCTGCATGTCCCTGAGCAGGAACTCGGTTAAGGAACTCCTGATGCGTTTCACACCCGTCGCGCTGGCTCTGTCTTTGGTTGCCGCGCTTTCCTCTAGCGTCAGCTATTCCGCGCCGCGCGAGAAATTCGACGAGCAGACCAAGGCGCTACTTGCATTGGGGGACAGTGATCTCAAGGCGGGACGAGTAAACGAGGCGATCGGCGCGTATGAGGCGGCACTGGTGCGCCAGCCAGGCAGTGTGACCATCGTGCTGCGCATGGCGGAAGCCACTCGGGCCAACGGCATGCAAGGTAAGGCTCTGCACTACTACCGCAAGGCGCTGGCGGAAGATCCTCGCAATGTCACCGCTATCGCGGGCGAAGGCGCCGCTCTCGCCGAAAAGGGGGCAGTGGAAAAGGCTCGCCTGAACCTGACGAGGCTGGAAGGCATCTGCGGATCGAATTGCGATGCCACACGCGAGCTTGCCGAAGTCATCGACAGCCGCCCCACGCAACAGCTTGTGACGGCTGAAGCCGCAAAGCCGGAGCTGGAAGTCTCGGAAAACTGAGGCCTTCGCCCGTCAGATCAGTTCCGCAAATTCGCTCAGCACCGCGCGGTAGACACGTTTCTTGAAGGGTATGATCAGGTCCGGAAGGTCCTGCGGTTTCACCCATCTCCAGTCGCAGAATTCCGCCGGCTGGTGCGCATCCAGCCTGATGTCGCTGTCCTGCCCTTCGAAACGGCCGAGGAACCAGTGCTGGCGCTGGCCGCG
>CAYPFE010000129.1:0-7834 GCA_964409895.1 uncultured Novosphingobium sp. | reverse complement strand
CGATATCCAGCGCATTGGCGGCGAGTATCTGCGCTTCGTGTTGACGCAAGGCATCGCTGGCGGAGCGCAAGGCATCTGCCTTGTCCGCCTCCGATAGGCAAGCGAGCCGCCGCTGCGCCGTGCGACCGGCGGCCGCCATGCGCTCGATCAGCTCGCGAGGCGATTCCTGGACAAGGGTCTGTACGTTCATGGCCGTCCGATTAGCATCGGCCTGCACCGATGTCACCGGCGGAAGAAAAGAGCGATTCTCGATTCGCGATCGATGATTCTTTCCTGCCATCCACAAGCCCTGAGGAAATGTTAACGGTTCGCCGTGCGCGCGCATCGATTCACCCCGATTCAGCTGAGGCAGAGACCTTGCCGGGGTGCCCCATGTTAATTTGCCTGCTAGCCGCGCCCCCGAGCGTCAGAACAGACAATCAAGAAGCGGGGTCCAGTTGAAACGCAAAGCTGCCGGCGCCTTCGTGGAGCGCCTGCGAGCCATATTCCCTGATCGCGAATTTTTCATGCGGTCGCAGGGTCAGGTTCGTTTCATCAAGATATCATCTGGTTTGCAGATTGCCGCTGCCGCGGCAGTGGTGACGCTGCTGTCGGCCTGGGTCGTGACAATGGCGGCAATGGCGATCAGCCGGTACACGTCCAATCAGGACAGGATCGCGCTGCTCGAGCGCGAGGCGAAAGTCGCGAGCGCGGCGAGCCGTGTCGAGAAATACCGCGAAGGCCTCGACACCGTCGCTTCCGACCTCGCCCGCCGCCAGAACTTCATCGAGGAAATCGTCAAGGCCCACGTCGGCGAGCTGCCCAAGGATGCGCTCGAAGGGGAGACTGTCTCGGACAGCAGCGGCGAATCGGAAAAGACCGTCAAGAAGATCAGCGCGCTGATCCCGGAAGCAGGCGAACTCGTCCAGATCGAGGTGCGCCAGATTGCATTCGTCGAGCGGTTGACCCGCTATGCCGACAGGCGGTCTGCAGAAGCCGAAGCGGCCATCAGCAAGCTTGGCCTTAGCCCGCATCTGATGCTGGCCTCGGCAAACCTTGAAGGAAAGGGCGGCCCTTATTTGCGCCTGGCAACCTCCGAGGACGGTTCACTGGACCCGCGTTTCCGGCGCCTTGGCGCAAGCCTTGCCCGCATGGATGCGCTTGAACGAGGCCTTGCCAGCATTCCGCAGATCCACCCCTCAAACATCGCATCGATCTCGTCCGGCTTCGGCTACCGGTCCGATCCCTTCACCGGCGGCGCGGCCTTTCATGCAGGTGTTGATTTCAAGGGTCCCAAAGGCGCGCCCATCTTCGCGGCGGCAAAAGGGGTGGTGAGCTATGCCGGGGTCCGCCAAGGCTATGGCAAATGCGTCGAAATTACCCATGGCAACGGCCTGATGACTCGTTATGCTCACATGTCGCGAATCATCGCATCCGTGGGCGACAAGGTCGATCCGGGCGCTGTGATCGGGGCAATAGGAAGCACCGGGCGTTCAACCGGTCCGCACCTTCACTTCGAGGTGCGAATTCACGATCGGCCGGTCAATCCCCGGCCCTTCCTGGAGGCAGAGCGGAATGTTCGGCAAGACGCAGGCATCAGAGGATAGTTCAATGGCCAATGGGCGTTCAGGCAGTGGTTCGACCTTTTCCGTGCTGGGAGCCGATACGTCGATCAAGGGCGACATTTCCGCCACCGCCGACCTCCATGTGGACGGCAAGGTCGAAGGAGACATCACCTGCGCAACCCTTGTCCAGGGCGAGAGCGGTGAAATCGTTGGCGGAATTCACGCTGAAACCGCCCGCATCTCGGGAACGGTCAAGGGCTCGGTGACGGCACGCGAACTCGTTGTTCTGAAATCCGCACGCGTGCATGGCGACGTTCATTACGACACGCTGACGATCGAGCAGGGTGCGGTCGTGGACGGGCGTCTCTCACCCCGTGACGCTCACGTTCGAGAAGATGATTCTTCTGAAACTGCCGAGACGCGGTTGATCCTGGCATCGACGAACGAGTCGGCGTAAACGGCAGACCGCTCTATCTGCCGCCCGCTTGCGTCAGGCGGCTTCCTTTTCCACCCATTCAGGGAAGAAGCATGGTTCGCTTTCGGACCAGCCCGGAGCTGTCGCGGCTGCCTCGCTGATCGAGTGCAGCAGCGTCTTTCGCCGTTGCGGATGAATCTGCGGCAAGGCGGCGGCGGCGCAGAACGCGCTTGGCAGCCATGGCCGCGCCCTGGCGCCCAGCAGGCGCTCGTAAAGAAAGCGGTAGGCCGAAAAACAAGTCAGCCGGTCCTGGGCAATATCGAATGCGGTCATCCGCACCAGATTGCCCATGAAACCTTCCAGCCCATCGAAGCCGCTTTCGTCAGGAAGCATCGCGCGCAGGGACTTGAGGTCCTGATACGCCACATATTGGGAGCGGATCGACGACAGCTCCGCAGCGTCGCGCGCCCACAGTTTGAACGCGTCCTGGCGCCCCAGCCCTATATCGAGGCTGCGCTTGATATAGCGCTGCTCGGCGGGGCAAAACGCCGCGAACTCGCGCAATTCATTGATAGTCAGCGATGCCGTCCCGGTTCTGCTCATGGGTCGAGGCTCCCTTTCGTGAAGCCACGCGCCTCACGAAACCGGACTTGATCACAATTTGGTTTCCAAGCCGTCAACCATGTTTGCGGATTTAGACCGCGTCCCGCGTCAATGCTGGCCAAAGACCTGTCCGGCCCGAATTATATCAGCCCGGCAAGCGGACTTGAGGGGTCGGCATATTTGCGGGTGGCCATCCGCCCGGACCGGTAGGCTTCGCGGCCGGCCTCGACCGCCAGCTTCATTGCACGCGCCATGCGGATGGGCTCCTGCGCCTCGGCGATAGCGGTATTCATGAGGACGCCGTCGCACCCCAGTTCCATCGCGATGGCGGCATCAGAGGCCGTGCCGACGCCGGCATCGACCAGGACGGGGACACCCGCGCCTTCGACAATAAGCCTGATGGTCACTCTGTTCTGGATGCCAAGGCCAGAACCTATCGGGGCCCCCAGCGGCATGACCGCGACGGCGCCCGCGTCTTCCAGCTGCTTGGCCGCAATCGGATCGTCCACACAGTAGACCATCGGCAGGAAGCCCTCGCCTGCCAGGATTTCCGTTGCCCGGAGTGTCTCGCGCATGTCGGGATAGAGCGTCCGCGCCTCGCCCAGCACTTCGAGTTTGACGAGGTCCCATCCTCCGGCTTCGCGCGCCAGGCGAAGTGTCCGGATTGCATCCTCCGCGGAGAAGCAGCCTGCGGTATTGGGCAGGTAAGTGATCCTCTTGGGGTCGATGTAATCGGTCAGCATCGGTGCCTTGGGGTCGGAGACGTTGACCCTGCGCACTGCCACGGTGACAATCTCGGCGCCGGATGCCTCGACGGCGGCGGCGTTTTCCTCGAAATCCTTGTATTTTCCGGTGCCGACGATCAGGCGGGAGCGGAACGTCCGGCCCGCCACGCTCCAGCTGTCATCATCGCCGCCACCGACAAAATGTACGATTTCGAGGACATCGTTGTCTGCCAGGAGTGCCTCGGCCAGGTTCGAGCGAGGAACGATTTCGCCATTGCGTTCGACCGCGACCTTTTTTGGATCGAGTTCAAGCGTGGTCACAAGTTCGGCGATGCTCGCGCCAGCCATGAAGCGGCGCGGCTCTCCATTTACGGTAAGCGTGAGTTCGGCAGACATGCGCTGCTGATAGCGTTCACGACGCCTTGTGCAAGTTCCGTATGTGCGCGAAGGCCACGAGCGCAACGCCCGCGATTGTCAGCAGCGCCTCGCTGACACCATGGCCGGTCACAATTGCCGCTCCCATGAGGGCTATGCCGCAGGCCCCGATCGCGAGAGGTCCGGCGCGGCCATGACGCAGAAGTCCGAAGCCGAGAGTGACCGTGCCGATGATCACCGCAAGCACCAGGCCCGTCTCGTGAATTTCCGGTGCGAGCAAGGCTCCACCGCCAAGGCCGAGAAGTGTCACGAGGACAAGGCCAAGCACGCAATGCACCGCGCACAACCCGGAAACCAGGATTCCCATCCGGTCCAGCCGGTCCCGAATCGAGAAAAATGCCGCGCGCATGAAAAAGGCGGTATGATATAATATAACATCGCGCAAGCCGGCGCGTTTGCGCTTGCGTAAATTCCCGCAAGGCAGCAGTGCAGCGGCGATGACCGCTTCAGGCCAGTCCTATGCAATTCCGGGTGCCGCCGGAACCGCGCCGCTGGTGCGCTGGCTGTTCTGCGTGGCCGCCCTGGTCGTCATGATCGTTGTTGTCGGAGGGATAACCCGCATTACCGAATCGGGCCTGTCGATCACGCAATGGAAACCGGTGACCGGCGTGATCCCGCCGCTGTCCGAGGCGCAGTGGCAGGCAGAATTCGAAGCCTACAAGCAGATTCCGCAATATATCGAGGTCAACGGTCCTGCCGGCATGACGCTCGCCGACTACAAGTTCATCTATTTCTGGGAGTGGGTGCACCGGCTGCTGGCGCGCCTGATCGGGCTGGCCTTTGCGTTGCCGCTTGCCTGGTTCTGGCTGAAACGCCGGATCCCGGCCGGATACAAACCACGCCTGCTCCTGCTACTGGCGCTCGGCGGGATGCAGGGCGTGATCGGCTGGTGGATGGTTTCCTCAGGCCTGGACGCCGATGCCGGCGACCGGGTCGATCCCCTGCGCCTTTCGGCCCACCTGATGGTTGCCTTGCTGACGCTTGGCGCGCTCGTCTGGACGGCGCTCGACCTCAGGCGCCTCGGGCGGAGCGAGCCTGCGGCACGGCTGACGCGTTTTTCCGGCATCGTTCTCGCCATGCTCGCCTTGCAGCTCTTCCTCGGCGCGCTGGTGGCGGGCAATCGCGCCGGAACCCACGCCGGCGCCGGCTGGCTCAATTGGGACGCGTGGCCGCTGATGCAGGGCCGGTTCTTTCCAGAAGGCATCGATTGGGCGGCCGGATTTGCGCATGCCGCGATCCATGACGGCTTCCTCGTACACTTCCTGCACCGCTGGTGGGCCTGGATCGTGGCCGGGGCCCTTGTCGTCATGGGGCGGAAGCTCAGACGGGCGAAACGGCGCGACGTCTCGATCGCAGTTCATAGCGCTTTCGGCACGCAGATTGTGCTGGGCATTGCTGCGGTCTGGTCGGCAATGTCGCTATGGCTGGCCGTGGCCCACCAGCTTGTGGGCGCGCTTCTCGTCGTCGCGACCGTCTGTGGCGCACATGCACTCGGACGAAAATGACGAATTCGGCGGATAATGAGCGCCCGGCACTGATTTGGTGCCTTTTCCCCGATCGGGACAGCGCGGAAGCAATTGCAAAAACATTGCTTGACGAAGGCCGCATTGCCTGTGCCAATATCATGCCCGAAATCGTTTCAGTGTTCGTTTGGAAGGGCGAACGGGAAAGCAGCATGGAGAAGGGGGGCCCTGTTCAAGACCAATTCCGCCCTGCTGGAGGCGGCGATCGCTCGATTGGCCGAGCTCCACCCCTATGACGAACCGGCGGTGCTCGGCTGGCGCTGCGACGCGGCCGCCCCGGCGACGATCGCATGGCTTTCGGAGCTGGGCCGGTGAAAGGCGCGAACGACAACCGCAGGGCGGCCTGGCTGGCTGGTGCGGCGGCCATCATGCCCGTCGTGTTCTCGGCGCTGCCATCCGCCCCGGCGGAAGCCACGACTTCCCGCCAGTTCGTTCCGCCAAGCGATCCGATGGTTCTGACCCGCACGCTGAGGCGTCCGCTGCCAGGCGGTGCGGAAGTCCTCACGCGGCGCAGCTATGAAATCCGTTTCGTGCCGGAGGCCGGCGTCTATCGCGTGGATGGACGGCTTGTGGGCGTCGAAGTGGACGCCCCTCCCAGCCTCCAGGCGCTGGCATTACTTGAGAAACGCCGGCCTGACGACGGAATGTTCCCGATGCGGCTCGACGAACGCGGCGTCTTCCGCCCGGTGGGTGACGCAGTGCAGTCGGATGAAGTCAGACAAGCGGGGCAGGGCGTCGGCAAGCAGGTCGAGACGCTTCCGCTCGACCGGTTCGACCGGGCTCAGGCAAAATCCTTCGCAAAGGCCTTTGAGGAACGCTCCGTGCACACCGCATGGCCGGAAGACTTGTTCAACCCTGCTCCTGGCGCTCGCGAGGAGACGCGGATGATACCTCTGCCCAATGGCGCGCGCGGAACCGTCAAGATCAATGTCGATGTCAGCAAGCACGGACCGTCAGGCATT
The DNA here is from genome assembly GCA_964409895.1 of uncultured Novosphingobium sp. Taxonomy (GTDB): domain Bacteria; phylum Pseudomonadota; class Alphaproteobacteria; order Sphingomonadales; family Sphingomonadaceae; genus Novosphingobium. Next base: position 1,627 of record CAYPFE010000129.1, on the reverse strand, counting down.
CTTGGAACCTTTACCCGGCGGGTCACCACCGACCTCGACGGCAGCAACCGCATAACCGAGGAATCCTGGACGCTCGCGGCCAAGGGCTGACGACGGCCTGCGCCGGGCGGTATTATTTTACCTCTCCGGAAACCCCCGGTTTCGCTTGACTTGCGGCTCGAATTCGCCGAAGGGGCCGCCTTCGCGCGACGGGCTCGGCCTGTTTGCACACATTATCAAGGGAACTGACCTGCCATGAAGGCGCTCACCAAGGTCACCCGGTCGATAAAGCCGGCCGAGGTGGAAAAGAAATGGCATCTGATCGATGCCGAGGGGCTAGTCGTCGGACGCGTCGCGGTGATCATCGCCGACCTGCTGCGCGGCAAGCACAAGCCGAGCTACACCCCGCATGTCGATTGCGGCGACCATGTCGTCGTCATCAACGCCGACAAGGTGCGCTTCACCGGCAACAAGCGGGCCAAGAAAGTCTATTACAAGCACACCGGCTATCCCGGCGGCATCAAGGGCGTTACCGCCGAGAAGGTGCTGGATGGACGCTTTCCGGAACGCGTGCTTGAAAAGGCAGTCGAGCGCATGATCCCGCGCGGGCCGCTGGGCCGTGCGCAGATGCGTGCACTGCATCTCTATAACGGCACCGAGCACCCCCACGCTGGCAACCAGCCCGAGTCGCTCGATGTTGCTTCCATGAATCGCAAGAACAAGGTGGGCGCGTGATGTCCGAAACCGAAACCCAAACTGAAACCGAGACTGTCGGCAGCCTTTCCGATCTCAAGGAACTGACGGGTGACGCACCCGCCCCTGCCGGCGATGCACCCGCCGCTCCGAGCACCCCGGCCGCGCCACTGCGTGAGCAGGAGCTCGACGCTCAAGGCCGCGCCTATGCCACCGGCCGCCGCAAGGACGCGGTCGCCCGCGTGTGGCTGAAGCCGGGCTCCGGCAAGATCACCGTCAATGGGCGCGATCAGGAAGTCTATTTCGCGAGGCCGACGCTGCGCCTCGTCATCAACCAGCCTTTCCAGGTGGCGGACCGTTCCGGCCAGTACGATGTCGTCGCAACAGTCAAGGGCGGTGGGCTTTCGGGCCAGGCAGGCGCCGTCAAGCACGGCATTTCGCAGGCGCTGGCCAGATTCGAGCCGGCCCTGCGCGGTGCGGTCAAGGCAGCCGGCTTCCTCACCCGCGACAGCCGCGTTGTCGAGCGCAAGAAATATGGCCGGGCCAAGGCTCGCCGCAGCTTCCAGTTCTCGAAGCGCTGACGCAATACCTTCAAAAAACTTATGTTTTTCAGAGCGCTGGGGAAACTCAGCGCTCTTTTTTTATGAGGCTCAGATGAGGCTCAATCGCAGGATTCTGCGAGTCTCTGGCAGCATGTGGTTGTCAGAATGTCTCAGGCGTGACACGTAGAGGTTTCAGTTCACAAATGAGCGAGACATATAAAGATCGGGTAGACAGCAAAATCTACGGCTCTCGGCTGATTATCTATCGGCGGGGCGATGTGGAGAATGGCTCGTTTACATTCAGAGCCAAGATCGCTGGTCAAAAAGGCTACATTCGTCGCAACACGAAGACGGATGATCTGACGTGCTCCCCTGAAATGTGACCGCTTTTTGGTAGAGTCTGACGCAAGGAG
>CAYPFE010000128.1:0-7837 GCA_964409895.1 uncultured Novosphingobium sp. | reverse complement strand
TATGTCCGCACCGCCAAAGCCAAGGGATTGCCGGCTTCGCGCATCTTCAGCCACCACGAACTGCGTAATGCGATCCTACCGGTGGTGACCGTTCTCGGACCGGCGATTGCGGCAATAACCACCGGTAGCTTCGTCGTTGAACTGGTGTTTGCCATCCCCGGGCTGGGCCGCTTCTTCGTGCAGGCAGTCCAGCAGCTCGACTACACCGTGATCATGGGTACCACTGTCTTCTATGGCGCCTTCCTCGTGTCAATGGTGATTATTGTCGACCTGCTTTACGGCTTCATCGACCCGCGGGTGAGGCTGGATTAGATGGAAACGGCGCAAACCCTACAGGATCCGGCACTGATGCCTGGCGCATTCGAACCACTGCACACCGAAATTGCGCCGCAGGGCCTTCAACGCCCATCCCTGTCATACTGGCAGGATGCATGGATCCGTCTCAAGGCGAACCGGCGCGCAATTGTCTCTCTTTACATCATCATCGCGATACTGGCGTTTACTTTGCTCGGTCCACTTGTCTGGCGAGTGGACCCTTCGGCGCAAGACCTGCAGCAGGTCAGCGCGCCTCCCGGACTTGCCCGCACCGCCACAATCGTCGAGCCGCATCGCGCATGGAGCGAAAAACAGGACTTACAGGGGGTGACCGACCTTCAGCTCTTGGCCCCTGCAACGACCGAATCGGTTCGTCTTGCCTGGCCCAGGTTGCCCGGTGCCGGCGATTACCGGGTTTATCGCAACATCATGCCGACAGGCCAAGAGGGTGCATTGGGCCTGCCGCTGGGGACGACGGGCTCCGCTGACGTCACCTGGTACGAGGACCTCCTCGATCTGCGCCCCCAGGCTTATTACTATTCGGTCGTGCCGCTCGATGCTGAGGGTTCGGAGCTACCGGAGCGCCTTACTCTGGAAGTGCGTGCCGCGAATGCGATCACGCTGGCTGATGCCATCGAAGGGGGGCTGGCTACGCCGGAAGATGGTTACACGGTCGGAGACAGCATCAAGCTGGAGCTCCATCCACTCGGCACTGATTACCTTGGCCGCGACATGCTGGCGCGGCTCATGCAGGGCGCGAGGGTTTCCCTGTTCATTGGCCTGGTTGCCCCCCTGCTGTTCGTGCTCATTGGTGTCGCTTATGGAAGCATAGCCGGTTATCTGGGGGGGCGCGTGGACCATATGATGATGCGCTTTGCGGATTTCGTGATCGCATTGCCGTTCCTGCTGTTCATGATTCTTTTTAAGATTGCCTTCGGCATTGGCCCCGGTGAAAGCGGAATCATGCCGATGATCGTGGCGTTGGTCATCCTTTCCTGGCCCGGCACAGCGCGGTTGGTGCGCGGACAAGTCCTGCAAGTGCGGGAGGAGGGCTACATAGAGGCAGCGCGCCTTCTCGGTGCACGCACTGATTACCTGATGCTGCGTCACATGATTCCCAATACGATGGGTGTCATCCTCGTAACCCTGACCTTCGCGATTCCGAGCGCGATTTTCACCGAGGCATTCCTGTCCTTCATCGGCATGGGCGTTGCGCCACCAGAAGCATCCTGGGGCAGCATGAGCAATGACGGCATCAAGACAATGCTCACGCATCCGCATGAGCTGTTCTTTCCGGCCCTGATGATCAGTATCACGGTGTTGGCCTTCAACCTGCTTGGTGATGGCCTGCGCGATGCCCTGGATGCGCGAATGAGGTCGCGCGAATGAGTGCAGCGGTGACAGCGGCGGCGCAAACCCCTTTGCTCGAGGTCCGCGATCTCCGGGTCGAGTTCGACACCTATGGCGGCACCGTGAAGGCTGTTCGTGGTGTCGACTTTTCCGTCGAACCGGGAGAGACACTGGCCATTGTCGGAGAGTCGGGTTGTGGCAAGTCGGTCACGGTCCAGAGTCTAATGGGTCTCATCCCTGTTCCCCCAGGCCGGATTACGTCCGGCAGCGCCTGTCTGCGCGGTCAGAACATCCTGGGGACGACTGAAATCGACGGCGCGGATTTCCGCGGGAGTGAAATCGGGATGATCTTCCAGGACCCGATGACGTCGCTCAACCCGACGATGACCATCGGTCGCCAGGTCGCCGAAACGCTCGAAGTGCATCGCGGTTGGAATCGCAGACAATCCTTTGCCCGCGCCGTCGAACTCTTGGAAATGGTCCGCATCCCCGATGCAGAGCAGCGAGCCAGACAATATCCCTTCGAATTCTCCGGGGGCATGTTGCAGCGGGCGATGATCGCCATGGCGATTGCCTGCGAACCCTGCATCCTCATCGCCGACGAGCCAACCACGGCGCTCGATGTGACCATCCAGGCCCAGGTGCTCGACCTGCTGGCGGAATTGCAGAAGCGGCGAGGCACCGCGATCATCCTCATCACCCATGACCTCGGCGTTGTCGCGCGCATGGCAGACGACGTGGCGGTGATGTATGCGGGGCAGATCGTCGAGAAGGGAACCGTCGACGACATATTCTACCGCCCGGCACACCCCTATACGGTCGGCCTGCGCGCCGCGATGCCGAGCAATGAGCCAGGACGGGACCACCGCCTGATGCCGATCGACGGAAGCCCGCCTGACCTCTTCTCGCCGCCGGCCGGCTGCGCCTATGCCGCGCGCTGTCTGCACGCGATGAAGATTTGCGCGGAACACGACCCGGCCCCCTTCCAGCTCGGCCCCGACCATTTCGGAAGGTGCTGGCTTCATCATACCGGTGTGCCCGATGGTCTCGAGACGCTACGTTCTGGACCGGCCACGGGAGAGAGCGCATGACCGCCAAGACGCCATTGGTTGTCGTCGACCGCCTCACAAAGCACTTTCCCTTGCCGAAGGGACGCAAGGTCCACGCAGTCGACGAGCTGTCGCTGACAATCCACGAGCGCGAGATAGTGGGGCTGGTCGGCGAATCGGGTTCGGGAAAGTCGACCCTGGGCAAAGCGCTCGTCGGGCTTCATCCCAAGACCAGCGGAACAGTAACCTATCGGGGGGAACTTCTGGCGCAGCGCTACGAAACCGTCGATTTCCGTCGTCATGCGAAGACCATGCAGATGATCTTCCAAGACCCCTATTCCTCGCTCAACCCGCGCATGACGATCGGCGAAATCGTCGGGGAAGGACTGCGGCTCCACACTCGCCTGTCCCGGCGGGACGTGCGCGACCAGGTGGCGGACTGGTTGCGCAGGGTCGGGCTGGAGCCTGATCACATGTCGCGCTACCCGCACGAATTCTCCGGCGGCCAGCGCCAGCGTATCGGCATCGCCCGGGCGCTGGTGCTCGAACCGGAATTCGTCGTCTGCGATGAGCCGATCTCGGCGCTAGACGTGTCCGTCCAGGCGCAGGTGGTCAACCTCCTTGAAGAACTTCAGAAGACGATGGGTCTGACGATGCTGTTCATTGCACACGATCTTTCGATGGTGCGCTATGTCAGCGACCGGATGGCAGTGATGTACCTCGGTGCGCTGGCCGAGATTGGGCCTTCCGCCGAAGTGTTCTTCGACCCCAGACACCCCTATACCGAGATCCTCATAGCCTCCAATCCTGAGCCCGATCCGGTCGATGAGCGCAAACGCGAATCCACGACGATTAAGGGCGACATTCCCTCACCAGTGGACATCGGGCCTGGGTGTCGCTTTGCCGGGCGCTGCCCCCATACGATGGACATCTGCCGCCGTGAAACTCCGGAACTCTTGCCTGTCGCCGACATTCCGGACCGGCTTGTCGCCTGCCACCTTTTTCGCTGAATTCGGCGGCTTCAGGGACACTCGCAAGACGGCGTTATGAGCCGCGTTGCTCAAGTAGGCCACATGTTACGAAAGACCCTCATCCAATTTCGTATACCGCCGCATTGCGGACCTCTGCCGCCTGGCTTGCTCGCGAAGTCGGCATTTCCAGGACCCACCAAATGGCATGAGACGCTACCCAGATGAAGTCAGGTTGAAGAGCAGCCACCGATTTCAGGAAATCGATTGCCGTGTCACGGTGTTGATCGCCCATCGCTGGGTCGCCGCCGGCCAGAAGCTTTATTCGGGCATTTCCTCAATATCCCACCGATCAAGCCGGCGGCACAGGGCCAGGCTTATTCTTTCGTGACGAGGGTAACAACCAACCCTGCGCTCTGGAGCCAGCCGAAAGATAGGGATGAATGGTGCTACGAGAAGGATGTGAACTTCCAGCCTCGCCCCAACAAGTGGCTAAATATACGGTATTATTTGACATTTCCTGTGCCAGAGACAAGCTCGCGGGAATGCACATTGTACGAGGACACTCCCTACTCCCGGAGCCTATCCGCAACTGCTGGTTGGGTTCGCTCACTTGTCCTTCCGGCGAGTAGGACCGGTCTTCTTCCCGCCTTTGGAACGCGGCGCGACGCCATCTCCAGACCTCGGGCCTTTGCCGAAGCCCTTGCGGTGAGGTTTGGCGCGGTATGTCGGCGAGCCGCTGTCATTACGAGGTCTGGCGCTTCTGCGGTTGTGCCTTGCCGCCTCGCGCGGTGCCTCGTCCGATTGCTCGATCTGCACGGCTTCCTCGTCATTGTCCGATCCGGCGGTGCGCTGGAGCGCTTCGCTGAACCTGCCGGCAATGGCGCGGGGAACCTGGAAATGCGTTTCGGCAGGGCCGATCCGGATCGCTCCGATTTCGTTTCGCGTAATGTGGCCGCGGCGGCATAGCAGCGGCAGGATCCAGCGCGGGTCGGCATTCTGACGCCGACCGACGTTCATGCGGAACCAGACAATGTCCTCGAAGCCCGGGCGATGCCGCTCTTTCTGCGCGGCGCGACGAGCCTCCGGGGTGTTTTCGATCAGTTCTTCCGGCTCTGGCAGGCTGGCTCGGTGCGTTCGTACGAGCATCGCCGCGATATCCTGCGGGCTTTTTTCGGCCAGCAGGCGCTCGGCAAGTTCCAGATCGGTATCGTCGATCTCGACAGGCTGGAGCAGGACAGCCAGCAAACGTTCGCGATCCTTCGCCCGGATCGCCTCCGGACTCGGTGCGTCGACCCACTCGGCATTGATCTTTGCCCTGCCCAGCATGGCCTCCACGCGCCTGCGCCTGGGATAGGGAACGATCAGCACTGCCGTACCCTTCTTGCCTGCACGGCCGGTCCGGCCCGACCGGTGCTGCAAGGTCTCCGCATCGCGCGGTATCTCGACGTGAATGACAAGGCTCAGCGTCGGCAGGTCAATCCCGCGCGAGGCGACGTCGGTCGCGACGCAGACCCGCACGCGCCGGTCCCGCAATGCCTGCAGGGCATGGTTGCGCTCGGATTGGGAATGTTCGCCGGATAGCGCCACGACGGCAAAGCCGCGTTCCTGCAAGGTTGCGTGCAAATGACGGACGTTGTCGCGCGTGGCGCAGAACAGAATCGCCGTTTCCGCTTCGTGGAAGCGCAGCAGGTTGACCACCGCGTTCTCGATCTCGGAAGGGGAAACGGTAACGGCCTGATAGGCGATATCGCCATGGCCGCGATCATCTCCCACGGTGGAGATACGCAGGGCATCGCGCTGGTAACGCCGGGCGAGCGCCTCGATCGGACGCGGCATGGTTGCGGAAAACAGCAGGGTGCGGCGCGTCTCCGGCGTCGCGTCCAGAATCTCTTCCAGGTCCTCGCGAAAGCCCATGTCGAGCATCTCGTCGGCTTCATCGAGAACGACGGCGGCGAGCGACGAGAGATCAAGCGCGCCGCGTTCGAGATGATCGCGAAGGCGACCTGGCGTTCCCACCACGATCGATGCGCCCGCCTGGAGCGCCCGGCGTTCCTGCGAAGGGTTCATACCACCCACGCACGTCGCGATGCGTGCCCCGGCCTTGCCGTAAAGCCACGCCAGTTCGCGGCTGACCTGTAAGGCCAGTTCGCGCGTCGGTGCGATCACCAATGAGAATGGCGTGCGGGTGTGCGGCATCAAGCCATCGCTGCCAATCAGTTCGCTTGCCATAGCGAGCCCGAAAGCAACAGTCTTGCCGGAGCCAGTCTGTGCCGAGACAACTAGGTCGCGGCCGTGGGCTTGCGAATCCAGGACGGCGGCCTGGACGGGAGTGGGGCTGGAATAGCCACGCTCGGCGAGTGCTTCGCCGAGAAACGGCGGGAGGTTTGAAAAGGTCATTGAACTCACAAAAAACGGTATGGCGCGCGAAATTGCGCGGCACGCGACAATCAGATGGATTGGGCTGCAGCCCAGCCGCTGGCCCAGGCCCACTGGAAGTTGTAACCGCCCAGCCAGCCCGTCACATCGACAGCTTCGCCGATCACATACAGACCCGGAACGCGTTTGGCTTCCATTGTTTTCGAGGAAAGTTCCGCAGTACTGACGCCGCCGACGGTTACTTCCGCCTTTGCGAAGCCCTCAGTGCCGTTTGGCAGTAAACGCCACCGGGAAAGCCGTTCCTGTGCCTGGCGCAATTTTGCATCCGCCGTATCGGCGAGCATGTCGGGCAGATCGACACGATCCGCCAGTGTCACGGCAAGACGGTCTGGCAGCCGGTCTTTCAGAACTGAGCGGAGGGTTTGGCGCGAACCAGCCTGTTTTTCGGCGACGAGCCAGTCGTCCTCCTTGCCGGGCAGGAAATCGATGTCCACCGGCTCTCCATTCCGCCAGTAGGAGGAAACCTGGAGAATCGCCGGACCCGAAAGTCCGCGATGAGTGAACAGAGCAGCTTCGCGGAAAGCGGCCTTGCCGGTGCTGGCCACTACTTCGGCGGAGACGCCTGACAAATCGCGAAACAAGGCATCCTCGCCGCCCAGCGTAAGCGGCACCAGGGCAGGGCGCGGTTCAACAATCTTGAGGCCGAATTGCCGGGCGAGTTCATAGGCATAGCCGGTCGCGCCCATTTTCGGGATCGAAGGGCCGCCAGTCGCTATGACGAGCGCGGTGCCTTCGAAGGTGCGATCCTGAGTGGTCACGCGAAACCGGCCATCGCCATGCGAGACGTCTGCCATCTCCTGACCGCAAACAACGAGGCCGTTGGCCCGCGCTACTTCGTCCAGCAGCATGTCGAGAATCTGCCGCGCCGACCCGTCGCAGAAGAGCTGGCCAAGGGTCTTTTCGTGCCAGGCAATGCCGCGCGCCTCGACCAGTCTTAGAAAGTCGTTTGGTGTGTAACGGCTTAGCGCGGACTTGGCGAAATGCGGGTTGGCCGAAAGGTATCTGTCCGGCGCAGTGTATATGTTCGTGAAGTTGCAGCGCCCTCCGCCCGAAATCAGGATTTTCCTGCCCGGCTTCTCCGCTCTCTCGATTACTATTACACGTCGCCCGTGCCGACCGGCTTCGGCGGCACACATCAGGCCAGCGGCCCCGGCGCCGAGAATGATGGCATCAAAGATTTGGGTCATTGTGGCCTGTCAATCGCCTCAGCGCAGCTTGGCAATCTTGATGCCGTCCTGGCGGGCGCGGTCACGCACCGATTCCTCGCTCCGGGAAAGGGCCTTGGCCACGGCCTTCAGCGCCATGCCCTTGCCCACAAGCGTGCGCAGATTTGCGATCTCGTCGGCCCGCCATGGCTGGCGGTGTCGTTCAAATCTTTCCTTGCCCACCTATTTTCCTTGTGCTGGAATTCGGGACATCCGTTCCCGGGAAAAGGTTTCCGTGCTGTGCTTCGTGCTCCAGCACTCTATTGCCGTTGACGCAATTGTTTCCACTCGAAGCTGCCAAGTCGCTTTCGTGGAGACTTCATGCTAGGCGCCCGGCCTAAGGGCTAACCAAGGCATCGAACTCGATGGTGCGGACGCGATAGGTGACAAGGGATAATCGGCGCATATTTATGGCGGGATACAAAGAACCGAGCTTTCAGGACCGGATGGCCGCATCTGTCTAGCCCCCTGAGGCTGGGCCAGTGATATTGGGTTTCTCTAATAGGGTTTC
>CAYPFE010000127.1:0-7860 GCA_964409895.1 uncultured Novosphingobium sp. | reverse complement strand
CGGTGGAAGAAGGTCAGCAAGAGCGTGCGGATATGGGCGCCGTCGACATCGGCGTCGGTCATGATCACGATCTTGTGGTAGCGCAACTTTTCCAGGTTGAAATCATCGCGGATGCCGGTGCCCATCGCCTGGATCAGGGTGCCGACTTCCTTGGACGAGATGATCCGGTCGAAACGGGCACGCTCGACGTTAAGGATCTTGCCCTTCAGCGGCAGGATCGCCTGGAAATGCCGGTCTCGGCCCTGCTTGGCCGAGCCGCCTGCGGAATCGCCCTCGACCAGGAACAGTTCGCATTTTGCCGGGTCTCGCTCCTGGCAGTCTGCGAGCTTGCCGGGTAGCGAAGCCACGCTCATCGCACCCTTGCGGCTCATTTCGCGGGCCCTTCGCGCCGCCTCACGGGCGGCAGCAGCGTCGACGATCTTGCTGATCACCGTCTTGGCATTGGCAGGGTTTTCTTCGAGCCATTCGCTCATCCTGTCTGCCATCAGGCTTTCTAGCGGCTGGCGGACTTCGGAAGAGACCAGCTTATCCTTGGTCTGGCTTGAAAACTTCGGATCGGGCAGCTTGACCGAGACGATCGCCGTCAGCCCCTCGCGCATGTCCTCGCCGGTCAGGTTGACCTTTTCCTTCTTTAGCAGGCCAGACTTTTCTCCGTAGCCGTTGATGGTGCGGGTCAGCGCCGCGCGGAATGCGGCGAGATGCGTGCCGCCGTCGCGCTGCGGGATGTTGTTGGTGAAGCACAGCACGTTTTCGTAATAGGAATCGTTCCATTCCAGCGAGACATCGATGCCGATGCCGTCGCGCTCCGAGGAAATCGCGATCGGGTCGGGCAGTAGCGCCTGCTTGTTGCGGTCGAGCCACTGGACGAATGCGGCAATCCCGCCTTCGTAGAACAAGTCATGCTCGACGATGTCGGCGTGGCGCTTGTCGCGCAGCAGGATGCGCACACCTGAATTGAGGAAGGCGAGTTCGCGGTAGCGGTGCTCAAGCTTCTCGAAATCGAATTCAGTGACGTTCTTGAATGTGTCTGTGGACGCAAGGAAAGTAACCCGCGTGCCCTTCTTGCCTGCCGGAGCATCGCCTTTGACTTCGAGCGGGCCGACCGCATCGCCGTGCTCGAAGCGCATCCAGTGCTCCTTGCCGTCGCGCCAGACCGTGAGTTCCAGCCACTCGCTGAGCGCATTGACGACGGAAACGCCGACACCGTGCAGCCCTCCCGATACCTTGTAGGCATTGTCATCCGACGTGTTCTCGAACTTCCCGCCGGCATGAAGCTGGGTCATGATCACTTCGGCCGCCGATACGCCTTCCTCGGCATGGATATCGGTGGGAATGCCGCGGCCGTTGTCCTCGACGCTGACCGATCCGTCCGGGTTCAGCTCGATCAGCACCAGGTCGCAATGACCCGCCAATGCCTCGTCGATCGCATTGTCGGAAACCTCGAACACCATGTGGTGCAGGCCCGAGCCATCGTCGGTGTCGCCGATATACATACCGGGCCGCTTGCGGACCGCGTCCAGGCCCTTGAGGACCTTGATCGAATTGGCGCCGTAATTGCCGCCAGTCTTACCGTTTTCGGGAGTGTCTGCCATGGCCATTATATAGGCATTGGACCGCGCGTTCCCAAGTCAAAGCGCCCAAACACCGGGGATTTTCCACAAACCCGCGCCGGCTATGAAAAACCGGACGGCAAAGGGGGTGCCGCCCGGCTCTCATGGGTCCCTGTGCTCAGACGAGAGCGATGGCGAATGCCAGTGCGCTGACGCCCAGAGCAGCGATGGCACCCGCGAATTTTTTGATAAGCGTTTGCATGGCGTTGCTCCTCGTGGCTGACGGAACGGCTCTCGAAGCGTCCGTTCCCGATGCAATTTAGATAGCTCGGTGAGTAATTTTCGCAAACGCAACGGTAACAATACAACTTGCAATAATTGCAACCTGCAGTCTGTAACCTTCCCGCAATCCACAAGGCGTGGCCCGCCGCGGAGGATTAGCAAGCCGCGCGATATGGACAGCATGGCCACGCTTTCCTAACGCCCGTCCATGAGCGCAGAGCACCCCGATTCCATCCTGATCGTAGACTTCGGCAGCCAGGTCACCCAGCTGATCGCCAGACGCGTGCGCGAAGCAGGCGTTTATTCCGAAATCGCGCCATTCGGCCACGCAGCTGACGCTTTCGAGCGAATGCAGCCCAAAGGCATCATCCTGTCGGGCGGACCGGCCTCGGTGACGGATGAGGACGGTCCGCGCATTCCGGAGGAAATCCTCGGCAGTGGCTTGCCCACGCTCGGCATCTGTTACGGCCAGCAGGCGCTGATGCAGCAAATGGGCGGCGAGGTACTGGAAGGCGATGCTGGCGAATTCGGCCGCGCCTTCATCGCTATCGACGACCAATGCGCGCTGTTTGACGGGCTGTGGCAGACAGGCGAAAGCCACCAGGTGTGGATGAGCCATGGCGACAAGGTGACCAGGTTGGCCGAAGGCTTTCGCCCGGTCGCCTCGAGCGCCGGGGCGCCCTTCGCGGTGATCGCCGACGATGCGCGGCGCATCTACGCCATGCAGTTCCACCCCGAAGTAGTCCACACGCCGGACGGCGCGAAGCTGCTCAAGAACTTCGTGCGCCATGTCTGCGGGCTGGCGGGCGACTGGACCATGGCCGAGTTCCGCAAGACCAAGATCGAGGAAATCCGCGCCCAGGTGGGGAGCGGCAAGGTGATCTGCGGGCTTTCGGGCGGGGTCGACAGCTCGGTCGCGGCAATTCTCATCCACGAGGCGGTGGGCGACCAGTTGACCTGCGTCTATGTCGACCATGGCCTGATGCGGCTGGGCGAAAGCGAGCAGGTCGTCTCGCTGTTCCGGGGCCATTACAACATCCCGTTGGTCCACGTGGACGCGAGCACGCTGTTCCTAAAAGGCCTCGAAGGCGTCACCGATCCCGAAGCCAAGCGTAAGTTCATCGGCAAGACCTTCATCGACGTGTTCGAGGACGAGGCGAAGAAGGTCGGCGGCGCAGATTTCCTTGCGCAGGGCACACTTTACCCGGACGTCATCGAAAGCGTCAGCTTCACCGGCGGCCCCTCGGTGACGATCAAGAGCCACCACAATGTCGGCGGCTTGCCCGAACGCATGAACATGAAGCTGGTCGAACCCTTGCGCGAACTGTTCAAGGACGAGGTCCGCGAGCTTGGCCGTGAACTGGGCCTGCCCGACGTCTTCGTCGGCCGCCATCCGTTCCCGGGCCCCGGCCTCGCCATCCGCATCCCCGGCGAAGTCACCCGCGAACGCGCCAACATCCTGCGCAAGGCCGACGCCATCTACCTCGAGGAAATCCGCAACGCGGGCTTGTACGACGCGATCTGGCAGGCCTTCGCCGTGCTGCTGCCGGTGAGGACCGTCGGCGTGATGGGCGACGGGCGCACCTATGACAGCGTCTGCGCCCTGCGCGCGGTCACAAGCACCGACGGCATGACGGCGGACATCTATCCCTTCGACGCGGCGTTCCTGAGCCGGGTGGCAACGCGGATCATCAACGAGGTGAAGGGCATCAACCGGGTGGTATACGACTATACCTCGAAGCCACCGGGGACGATCGAGTGGGAGTGAGTATTGTCCCGGCTACAGCAGCAGACAGAAACTCGACTGTCGCACTGTGGGAAGAGGCAGGCCTGACTCGGCCCTGGAACGATCCACACACTGACTTCGATCTTGCACTTACGAACACAACTTCTTCTATCCTGCTTGCCCGTGACGGCGACGAATTAGTGGGCAGCGTGATGGTCGGCTTCGACGGTCATCGCGGCTGGGTCTATTATCTCGCCAGCGCGACCAGCCGCCGTGGCGAAAGCATCGGGCGGATGCTCATGCGCGCAGCCGAGGACTGGCTGAAGCAGCGCGACTGCCCCAAAATTCAGCTGATGGTCCGGCAAGATAATGCCGTAGCGCAGGGATTTTACGCAGCAATCGGATATGAGGTGCAGGACGTTGTGACGATTGGGCTGAGGCTCGACACGCAAGGGTGATGCAACTCCCCCTCGCCGACCCTCTCTCCGACATCCTGCGCCGGACCCAGGCGGCGATGATCGAGGCGTTCGGGCGCATCGTCCGCCCGCCGGAGAAGCGCCGCGATGCCTTGTGGGTGCTGGTGCAGGGCGTGATCGGGGCGCGGAGCAAGACGCGGGTGTCCAATGCCTCGACCGATGCGCTGATCGCTGCATACAGTTCGTGGGACGCGGTGGCGGCTGCACCGGTCGAGGAACTGGAAGAAGCACTTAAGACCCAGACCTTCCCCGGCCAGTCGGCGCGGCGGCTGAAGGATTGCCTCTGCGCCATCGCCGAAAAACAAGGAAGCGTCGACCTATCGCACCTCGGCAAGCTCGACACCGCCGAGGCCATGGCCTGGCTCGAACAGCTTCCAGGCGTCGCGCGCAAGAACAGCGCCGGCGTGATGAACACCTCCACCTTCGACCGCCGCGCCATGGTCATCGACGGGCATCACAAGCGGATCATGCAGCGCATGGGCCTCGTGCCGCCAAAGGCCGACACTGCGCGCGCCTATGATGCGCTGATGCCGCTGGTGCCAGAGGAATGGTCCGCCGCCGACATGGACGAGCATCACCTGCTGCTGAAAGTGCTGGGCCAGCGCTTCTGCCGCCCGTCGCACCCCGATTGCGCGCAATGCCCGGTCCGCGCCGATTGCGAGACCGGCTGCCGGGAAGGCTGAAAACACCGCTTTCCCTTGCTCTCCAACCGCGCCATTATCGGTGCGAACAACGGGAGAGCGACATGCGCCGATTCAAGATGCTGGTATTTTCGGAACCCTTCGATGGCCAGGACGATGCCTATAACGAGTGGTACACCGGCCGCCACCTGTCCGACATCTGCGCGCTGGAGGGTTTCACCAGCGCCCAGCGTTTCACGCTGCATTCGGTCTCCATGGGCAAGACGCTCAACCGCTACCTAGCGATCTACGACGTCGAGACGGATGATCCGGACTGGGTGATCGAGAACATGTTCGCCAACCGTGACACACCGGCGATGCCGATGGATCCGGCCTTCAACATCGATCCAACCACGGTGATGCTCTATGAGGAGCTGACCGAGGTGGTCACCGCCAAGTAGCGGACCGCCCACCTCAAACAATACTCTGCCCACGGATCGCTCGCGCGGCCCATGGGCAGATGCTGGCGGGTGGTGCGGTGGCTCCGAGCGGCCCGCCGCCGCCCAGATGGTGGTTATGTCAGTTCGACGCGGCTACTTTGCGGTAGGGCACGAATTCGTTGAGCCCGACAAAGCCGGTGAAGAAGAAGTGCGAGCGGTCATGCATGCGCACCGTCTCCAGCTTGCACAGCCGGCTGAGGCTGGTCTTGGTGACCATCACGTCGTCATCGTCCAGGTCGTCGGCATTGGTCGGCCGGTTGACCCAGATGGTGCGGCCCGAACCATAGACGATCGCGGTTTTGTCGATCACGCGGGAATCGCGCGATTGGCTGAAGCTGATGCAATTGACCGGCTCGCCGGCTTCACGTCCCTCGAGCAGTTTGGCGAGCTTTTCCTCGCCGCTCATCTTCGGTTTCGCCTGCAGGGCCGGCCCCGCGAGCAGCGCGGTGGCGGTCAACAGGGCAATGGCTGCTTTTTTCATTGTTGTTCTCCCGGAGCTATGGGGTGACCCACCCTACCAGATTTCCCTGAACGGCTGCTGACTGAACCGTTGCGGTGCCACGAGCCAGGTGACATTCCTAGGGTATCGCTGCCTCATGCAGGCGGGCGTCGAGTTTCTGAAGCTCCGGCAGCACTTCGCGCGCAAACAGTTTGGTGCTCTCGACGGCCACTTCGTAGGGCATCGTCCCGAAGTTCGACAGGATCGTAATCTCGGAAAAGGAACAGGCTTCCTGCGCTGCCCTGATCCGCTCGTAAACCTGGTCAGGCGTGCCGAACATCAGGTTCGACGGGTGGTAGCCTGGCATCTTTGGCTTGTCTTTCGCCTGACCCAACTTGCTTGCGGCGACTTCATCGAGAACCGCGGTCGCGCTGGCCTGGCGGGCGGCGTATGATTCATAGCCCTTGACGCCGACGAAGTTGGCAGGATCGGCAAAGCCATAATGCACATTCACATCGCGGTTGGCAGCCAGCAGCCAATCGTCTGCCTGTTCCTCGTCACCCGCTTTCGGCACGCAATACATCATCAGCACGTTCTTGGGCTGGCATGGCGCGAAACCCTCCTCCGCCCTGAAGCCGTTGACCTTTTTCACCTCCTTGCCTGCTTCCTCGATTGGCTTGTTGCCGACGAACAGCGGCGTGAAGCCCCGGCGGGCGAGGATTTCCAGCGACTCGGCCGAGGCGGCGGAGCCATAGATGCGATCGAACAGGTCCGTGCTGAACGGCGCCGGACGGATCGACATCTCGGGAATCCGGAAGATTTCGCCGTCGTAGGAGAACCGCTCCTGCGTGAAGGCAAGCTTGAGGATGTCGAGCGTTTCGGAGAACCGCTGACGCGCTTCCTCGCGGGGTATTTCGAGCGCGTCGAATTCCTTCTTCGCCACGCCACGGCCCAGGCCGATCGTTTCGAACCGGCCTTTCGAGAGGATGTCGAGATAGGCGATCTGGTGCGCCAGTCGCACCGGATGCCACCACGGAGCAACAGCGACCATCGTGCCGAAGGTGACCCGCTCGGTATTGCCCGCATAATAGGCGAGGGTCTGCAGTGGATTGGGGCACATGCCATAGGGCGTGCCGAAGTGCTCGGGCGCCCAGATGCCATCGAAGCCCTGCGGTTCGGCAAGGTCCGCGATCGACAGCGCACCGTCGAGGCACTGCCAGTCCGGCACTTGCGCGGGCTGCGCGAAATCGCCAGCCAGAACACGATCCCAGTCCCATGAGTTCTGGGCGGAAATTCCGATATTGACCTTCATGGAAATCCCCAACCCTGCATTTATCGCGCCTTGCCCCGGCCGTCATTCGCACGTTTGACGACATATTGGCGAATGGCCTCGACATCCTGTCCGTTCAGCACCGGGCTGAACGACGCCATGCCGTTGTGCTTGAGCGCGCCGTCGATGACAATCGCCTCCATAGTGTCCGGATTGTGCAGCACCGGCGATTGTGTGAGCACCGGATTGTTGAACATTCCCATGTGGCAAACCAGACAATAGCGGGCGTAGAGATTGCCGCCCCGCGCCACCTGCCCAGGCGTGCCGGTGAACCTCGGAGGATCGATTGGCTTCATGGTTTCTTCAACCGGAACGGGTGGCAACTTCGCCTTTCCGCCTAGCTTGAACACCAGCAATCGGCTGCGATTGGGCGCAGTGCCGCCCCAGCCCGCGAGGATCGCGACATATTGCTCGCCGTCAACCGCGTAGCTCATCGGGCCCGCAGCAGCGGTCGTCTGAAGAGCGAAAGACCACAGCTTCTCACCCGTATCAGCGCGATAGGCGGTGAAGTCGCTTGGCGGCGTGCCCTGGAACACCAGATTGCCCGCTGTCGCCAAGGTGCCGCCGCTCAGCGGCACTTCACGTTCGACCCGCCAGGCCTCCTTCTGATTGACCGGATCCCACGCCAGCAACGCACCGCTGTTGGGAAGATCGCTGGCAGCTCCATCCGAAGGCATGTCGAGATAGGCGTAGTCGGCCGCGGTCTGGTTGCCCATAGCAGACTCCTTCCAGCCCTTCTCGACCGCGAAGGGATAGGCGCTGAACACGGCGGGGATGTAGACCAGGCCGGTCTTCGGGCTATAGCTCATCGGCGGCCAGCTGTGGGTGCCGGCACCGCCCGGCATGCCCATGAACAGCTTGCCGGTCCGCTCGTAGCGCGCCTCGGGATTGATCGTTGCACGGCCCGTCGTCGGGTCGATACCGATAGCCCAGTTCT
>CAYPFE010000126.1:0-7864 GCA_964409895.1 uncultured Novosphingobium sp. | reverse complement strand
CCATGCGGATCACCTTGGGCCCGGTTGCCGCGACATCGAGCGGCACCTTCTTCTGGCCTTCTGGAACCCAGCGCAGCCGCACGCCTTCCGGCCTGTCGCCAAGCGAAAGATGCGCCAGCGGCGGCGCATCGCCCGACGGTCCGTATTCCTCGAAGGGTATCTCCTCACCGCGCAGCAGGCGCTGGAGGAAGTCCAGCGACCGTTCGAAACTCTTGGTCCCCACCGGCGCGTGCCCGAGATAGGCGAGACCCGAATCGCCGCGGCCGATGCCGAGCACCGCACGGCCGTTAGACACCGACTGCACCGTCGCAGCCGCAGCCGCCGTCACCGCGAGGTTACGGGTGAACGGGTTGGTGACGCCCGGCGAAAGCATCAGCCGCTCTGTCGAGCAGGCCCAGACGCCCATCTGCACCCAGGGATCGGCTGACAGATTCTGCGAGCACATGAACATCTGCCCGTCCCAGCCCTGCGCCTCGACCATGCGCGCCTCTTCGGGCGTCGCGCTCGTGTTCGAGCCGCCGGCTCGCCAGATTTCCAGCATTCCTCTCTCCCGGTATATTGCTCGCAGGTATCCTCTGCCGGGCGGAGGCGAAAATCAATCCTCGCTATCAATCTGACGCAGAACTTCGAGGATCGCTCCCGCATCGCTGGGGAAAGCCATGTGGCGGCAGGACAGCTCCACCGCATCGTCGCGCTCGCCCGGTCGGCCCCGCGCCGCTTCGGGGGCGACGATGCCGTCCATGGAACTCCACAGTGCTACGGTACGAACCGCCGGCTTCTCGGCGAGGTCTCCGGCTACCGGAGGAAAGTCGACATCGTGTCCGGCGACCAACTGGAACAGCCGCCAGGCGTTGTTCGCCCTTCGGTCGCCTGAGAAGGGCGTGCCCATGGTGATGACGAGCCGCACCGAACCGGGCCTCGTAACGCGTGCGACTTCCCGCGAGACCAGTCCGCCGAGGCTCCAGCCGACCAGCGCAACCGGCTTGCCTGCCCGGTCCACCATCGCCTCGATGCGCGCGGCCAGGGTCGCAAGCGTTTCGGCGGTGGGACCGAGATTGGTGCCCATCCCCCATTCGTGGACGTCGTGTCCCGCAGCACTCAACCCCTGGATCAGAGGGAACATCATCGAGGCTTCCGCGAGGAAGCCGGGCACCACCATCACCGTCGAGGGGCGGCTGGCCTTTGTAACCGGAGGGGAACGCTTCAGCCCCGGTATCAGCGCGGGCAGCGCCGTTGCCTCCTGCAACAGCAGTCCCAGCGAAGGCCCGGGCGCGTGGCCGGGCTTGCGCTGGAAGGCGAGCGCGAGGCGGCGCGCGAAGGAAACCGCCACGCCGCCCTGTACCTCAGACGCTTTCGAGCTGCTTGAGCGGTACGCCGAGCCGTTCGGAACCCATGATCGTCGTGCGGTGCATCATGCGGCCGCAATTGGCGTCATAGGGCACCACCCGGTGCATCAGCCCGCAATTGCTCCAGACCACGAAATCGCCGTCCTGCCATTCGTGGCTGTAGCTGAAGACGGGCTGTGCGCACCATTCGGTAAGCCGGGCCAGAAGAGAACGGCCGTTGGTGACCGTCATGCCGATGACCTCGTCGGCATGGGTGCCAAGCACCAGCGACTTCTTGCCCGAGGCCTGCGTCCAAACCAGCGGGTGCACCATTTCGGTCGCCATCGAGGAATAGCGCTCGTGGCGTTCGTCCGGCATGTCGACATAGAGCGGGCGCATGCTGGCGAGCATGCGGTGGATTACCTTGAGATCCTTGATCTCTTCCTTCTTCGCATCCGGCAGCGCGTCGTAGGCGGCGGCTGTGTTGGCGAATTCGGTCTGCCCACCGGTGGGCGAAAGCGCGCGGGCAGAAAGCATGGTCGCTGCCGGCAGCGGCTGGTCGATCGTTACCCCGTCCATGTGCCAGAAGAAGGTGCCGAGCACGTAGTCGGGCTCAGAGTTGAACTCCTCGTCGAGCGTGATCTTGTAGAGCTCGTCCGAATCGCCTTCGCCGCCCGGCACCGTGCCGGTGAACTTTACGCGCGCACCCCACTTGTCGGTGAAGGCGAGCTGTTCCTCGTTGGTGAGGTGCACTTGCGGGAACACCAGCACGCCGCGATCGTCGAGCGCCTTGCGGCAGGCCTCGACGACATCGTCGTCGCAGATATGCGCGCGGTCGACATGGACGATGCCGCCGATATGCTCCTTGACGTTTTCTATGGCGACTTTGGTCATGATTTCTCCGTTCCGTCACAATCGCCGACGCGCCTGGATTCGATCTCCATTTCCATCGACATCTTCTGCTCACCCATGTTGCCATCGGCCTTGACGTTCATTGCATAGCCGTCGGTACCATAGGTTCCCGTCATCTTCATGTCCTGCTTGGCGGACCCGTCCATGCAGGTCATGTCGGCGGTGATCTTGCCGCCGCCGATCTTGAAATCGTTGTATGTGCACTCGTCGCCGCTGGCCTTGGGCGGCTTGAAGAAATTCTCCTCGGCCTTTTCGGCCTCTTCCTTGGTCAGACAGCTGACCGAGGTTTCGATCTTGCCGAGTTGGCTCTTGAACATGCCTTCCAGTTCTGGCGGAAGGCCGGGCATGTCCATCTTGACGATCTTGAACTTCGCTTCGTAACGCCCCGGCACTGGCTTGATGTCGCTTGCTGCCGTCGCCTGTTCGGCGCTTTCCCCCTCGCTTCCGGCTTCCCCGGCCTCCTTGTCGCCGCAGCCGGCAAGGGCCAGCGTACCCGCTGCGATGATGGAGATTGAGGCAAGACGAGTGAATTTGAACATGCGATTTGGCTGCCTATAGCGCGCGCGGAACCTATCAGGCGGCCGCGCGCCTGCCAATGCGGATGTTTGAGGCCCTCGCGGATAGTCCGGGGGGTGCTAGGGAACGCTAGCCCCCGGCCGGCTTGGCCTCCTCCGGCCTGCACTCTCCGCTATGTTTGCCGGTGGCCTTCATCGACATCGTACCCATGGTTTCGGGCAGCAACTCGCCCTTGGCGGTCGCTTCGATGGCCTAGCTGTCCTTGGTATAGGTGCCGGTCATCGTAACCTTGAGGCTCAGGGGGCCGTCCTTGCAGGTCAGCTCCGAATCGATCTTGCCGTTGGCCATGGTGAAGGTGTCGTAATCGCAGTCCGAACCTTCGCCCTGGAAGAAGTCGGCCCTGGGCTTGGCCGCGTCTTCGGCTTTCAGGCACATGCTGGCGTTCTTCTTCTGGCCGGCAGCACCCTGGAAGAATGCGTTGATCTCGGGATCGTCCTCATCGAGTTCGATCTTCTGGAGCGTGATTTCGGTGTCCCATTGGCCGGCTGCAAAGTTTGCTTAGGAAGCGGCTTCCGCCTCTTCCTGGCCGCCAGAATCGCTGCCGCCGCCGCAACCGGCAAGCGCAATGACACCCGCGGCGCAGGCGCCCGGCATCGTGACACGTAGAGTTCCAGACATCATCAATCCCCCTATTGTTGCCAAACGAGGGTAGCAGGCAGAAGCTTTTTGGCCAAATGTCTGGTCCTCTGCGTTACCCAGACCCATATGAGGGATCGCTCCGGTCTCGCCTGGCATCGCCGGCCTTGTCGCCGTCGCAGAATTCGGGAACCGGGTCGGTCCGCGCCCAGTCGAGCACGCATTGGCGCCGGGCGATGCGCCATTCACCATCGCGGCATTCCATGCGGTCAATGTATCGTACCGCGCAGGCGTAGTCGCGCTCTGGCCCCTTGTCGTCGGCAGCGATCCGGTGGGTAGCAAGCGTGTAGAACTCGCAGTTTGCCACATCTCCATCGACCCGGACGATCGAGTTGCCGGTGAAATGGGTGGTTGCCGCGAAACCGGCGAGCATGGTCTCGGCCATTCCCATGAATTCGTCGACGCCGCCGCTCCAGAAGCTGAATATCAGTTCGGCATCGGCATGAAAGCAGGTCCGGTACAGCTCGAAGTCGCAACGGTCGGCAGAGCGGCAATAGCGCGCCTGCACGTCGCGGATTTCGCTCTCGGCGATCAGCTGGTCGATGGACTTGGGCATCATTTGCTCCTGTTTTTTTGACTGCGGCTAAACTGAAGCATTGCCGAACGGCACGCAATCGGGCCATGAACGCAGCAGAGGAAATGCATGGGTCTAGGAGAGAAGCAATGGAAGGCATGGACGAGGTACACGATTTCGTCGTCGTCGGCTGCGGGGGCGGATCGATGTGCGCAGGCCTGGTGATGCGCAGCGCCGGCAAGGACGTGGTGATTCTGGAAAAGACAGACATGGTCGGCGGTTCGACCGCAAGGGCGGGCGGCGTGATGTGGATTCCGGCCAACCGTTTCATGGCGGAGGACGGCGTCAAGGACAGCATCGAGCAGGCCGAGGAATACTTGAACGCCGTGGTCGAGGCCCAGCCGGGCGATGCGCCGGGCACCAGCCGCGAGAAGCGCAGGGCCTATATCGTTGAGGGCAACAACATGATCGACTTCCTGATGCGTCAGGGGGTTCCCTTCGAGCGAGCGCCGCATTGGCCGGACTATTACGACGACCGCGCCGGCGGCACGCCGGGCCGTACAGTTCATGCCAAGCTGTTCAACGTCAACGAGCTTGGCGAATGGAAGCACAAGCTGCGCGCCAACAAGTTCCAGATCCCGTCGCGCATCTTCGACGCGACGCGGCTGCCGCTGATCCGCGTGTCATGGGCCTCGCGCTGGCTGGCGCTGAAGGTCGGTATCAAGGGCGTGATGGCGAAGCTGACCGGCAAGCACTGGGTCACCGCAGGCGCGGCACTGCAGGGACGGATGCTGCAGGCGGCATTGAAGGCGGGCGTCGACATCAGGATGGAAGTGCCGGTCAAGGAAGTGATTATCGAGAACGGACGCTGCGTCGGCGTGCTCACCGAAAAGGACGGCAAGCCCCGGCGCATCGGCGCGAGGAACGGCGTACTCCTCAACGCTGGCGGCTTCGCCCGCAACCAGGAGATGCGCGACAAGTACATTCCCCACACCAAGAACGAATGGTCGCACACCGCTCCCGGCGATACCGGCGACATGCACCGCGAGATGATGAGGATCGGCGCGGCGATGGGCCAGATGGAGGAGATGGTCGGCAACCAGATGACGCTGCCGCCCGATCAGGAGGAAGCCTCCGGTGCGCAGATGGAGCTCGCCAAGCCGCATGCGTTCCTGGTCGACCAGACCGGCATCCGCTACATGAGCGAGGGCGGCTCCTATATGCTGTTCTGCCAGGGCATGCTCGAACGCCACAAGACGGTCCCGGCAGTTCCCAGCTGGATGATCATGGATAGCCAGTTCATGAGACGCTACATGTTGGCAGGCACCATGCCGGGCAGCTCCAAGCCGCCGCTGTGGCTCGAAAGCGGCTATTTGCGGACCGGCAAGACCATCGAGGAACTGGCCATGGCCTGTGAAATCCCGCCCGAAAATCTCAAGGCCTCGGTCGACAAGTTCAACGGCTTTGCACGCAAGGGCGTCGACGAGGAATTCGGCCGCGGCCGCAACCGTTATGACAAGTGGCTGGGCGATCACACCCACAAGCCAAGCGCCGCTCTCGGCACGGTGGAGCAGGGACCGTTCTTCGCGGTCGAGGTCTATCCGGGCGATGTCGGCACCTTCGGCGGCGTCGTCACCGACGAACACGCGCGGGTGAAGATGGAGGACGGCACGGTGGTCGACGGGCTCTATGCCTGCGGCACCACCACGGCGGCCGTCATGGGACGCACCTATCCGGGCGCGGGCTGTTCGATCGGGCCGAGCTTCACCTTCGGCTATATCGCGGCGAAGCACGCGGCGAACCTTGGCAACGTCGGAGTGTGAAGTGCTGAAGGTATTACACTTCATCAAGCGCAAGCCGCATCTGACGCACGAGGAGTTCCGCGACCATTTCGAGCGCTCGCACGCGGCGATGGCGATCAAGTTCTGCGGGCATCTCTATACCCACTACCGCCGCAATTACACCAAGACGGTGTTCACCGGCGGCGATTCGCGCGATCCGGACAGCGGCTATGGCGAACGCGATTGGGAATGGGACCTGATCTCGGAATGGATCGTGCCCGACGAGGCGGCGCTGAACGAGATCTACGCGATCATGCAAACGCCCGGCATCGACGAGCTGTTCCACGCCGACGAGGACCGCATCATCGACCGCACCGCCACGGTCACCGCCCATTGCGAGGTGCGCGATGTCGGAACGGTGTTCGACCCGAAGGGCACGGTGTTCGACACGCCGACCGGGGAGCCGAGCTGGGATTAGGCTAGGGAGCCGGCCATGATGGTAGCAATCATCGGGGCCGGTTTCGGCAAATATGCAGTTGCTCCGGTGTTCGAGAAACTGGGGATGGAGACCGTCGTCGCCTGGCCGCGAGACGAAGCGGCGGTCGCGGCGGCGATCGCATCCGACGCGGACCTCGTCTCGGTGCACTCCCCACCGTTCCTGCATGTGCCGCATGTCATGGCGGCAATCGAGACCGGCAAGCATGTCTTGTGCGACAAGCCATTCGGCGTCTCCGGCGCGGAGGCGCGGGCGATGCGCGACGCGGCGAAGGCGGCAGGCGTGCTCCACTTCGCCAATCTCGAGATGCGCAACAAGCCGGTGCGCGCGCGCATCCTCGAACTGGTGCGGAACGGTGCCATCGGCGAGCCAAGGCATCTTTCATGGACGTTCCTTTCCAACGGATTTCGCGGCGGCACCCACGGCTGGTTGCATGAGAAGGACAAGGGCGGCGGCTGGATCAACGCCTACGGCTCGCACCTGATCGACTTCATGCGCGTGCTGTTCGGTTGCGAGATCGCCGACTGCGGCGGCGTCTCCCGCATCGACTGGAAGGCCCGCAAGGACCGCGACGGGGTGGAGCGCGAAGCGACCGCGGAGGATTCCTATTCCGCCTGGTTCGTCATGGAGAACGGCGCCACCGTCAGCCACGACACCGGCTACTGCGCGCCGGTGCCGCTGCCCAGCCGCGTCACCGTCACCGGAACCGAAGGCGCGATCGAGGTGATCAACGACACCAGGCTGAGCATCAGCAGCGCCATCTCGATCGACGGCCTCGACGCCGCCGAACGCATTCGCCGGGGCCTGCTCGCCGGCGAAGGCGACGCGGTGGAGGACTTCACGCCCGCACCGGGCGAAGCGCACGAACCTTCGCTGCTGCCCTGGTTGACTCAGGTGAAGGAAGCGCTGGAGAGCGGCACGCAAATCCGCCCGAATCTCGACGACGCAGTCATGGTCGCCGAGGCGATGGACATGCTGCGCACGAACATGCGGCGGGCTTGAATGGGAAAGGAAGAAGGACATGCTGCTTGAAGGCAAGGGCGTGGTGGTAACCGGGGCCGCCGGAAATCTCGGGAGCGCCTGCGCTCGGGTGATCGCCGCGGAAGGCGCGCAGGTCCTTGCGACCGACCTTGGCGGTACCCGCCTTGAAGAGGTGGCAAACGCGATCCGCACAGCTGGCGGCGACATCGCAACGCATGAAACCGACCTTTCGTCGGAAAGCGATATTGCGGGGTTGATCGCGGCCGCCGTCGACCGCTTTGGTGGCATCGATGCGCTGGTCAATGTCGCGGCACTGATGGACGGTATCATGAACGACCGCGACCTGCTCGACATGGACCCGGATTATTGGGACCGGGCGATGGCGATCAACCTGCGCGGCACCATGCTCGCCTGCAAGCACGCGATCCCGGCGATGCTGGAACGCGGCGGCGGGGCGATCGTCACCTTCGGCTCGACGGCGGGGACGCGCGGCGACATCGGGCTGTTCGCCTATTCCGCGACCAAGGCCGCGCTCGCGAGCCTCGCCCGCTCGATCGCGGCGACTTACGGCAAGCAGGGCATTCGCGCCAACTGCCTGTGCCCCGGCAATGTCTGGACCGAGGAAACCCAGGACGGGATGCCG
>CAYPFE010000125.1:0-8003 GCA_964409895.1 uncultured Novosphingobium sp. | reverse complement strand
AACGCCCGCAGCGGCGAGCTGGCCTAGCGCAAAGAGCGTCGCGAGCGGAACTACCGTTTCATTCGTGAATGTCAGGCTGCCGACACCGTCGATCGCCGATGGCGCGAACACCTTGGCCTCACGGTAAGCCGCGATGTTCTTGATCGTGATGGTGTCGCTTGCCTCCCATGTGGCGGTAAGGCTGTGACCCTGCACCATCTGGTCGCGCTCGGTAACCCAGGCATTGCTGACCATCTTGGGGCGCTGGCCGTTGGGCGCCTGGCAGACGACGCTGCCGGTGGCCGCGAGGCAGGCCTGCCCGGCAGCGGTACTGCCCTGGCTGGTGTAAAGCGCGTTCAGAACGGCACCGGCGACACCGTTGCCGAGGTTCTTGTCCCACGCGACGAAGCCCGTGCCTTCAGGCGTGCCGCTGTCGTCGTTGCGGTCATATTTATAGACCATCTTGAACGGACTGCCTTCGGGCTCGAACTTGACGGCCGCGAAATAGGAATTGTTGTTAGTCGTGCCGAGCCATTTCGGCGAGCGGAGGATGCGGTTGTTGTCGGCAGCCGCCGAGCGGTCCCACACCGTGCCTGCGGCTGCGTTCTGGATGTCGCCGCGCCGATATTCGCGTACAAAGCTGAAATAGGCGCTGAAGGGGCCGAACTGCGGCGTGTCGAGCGTCGCCCGGACGCGATAGGCGCCACGGTTGCCGTAGGAGCCTTCGAGCTTCGCGCCGACCTCTCCGGTCGGATCGCGAGTGACGATGCTCACGGCACCTGCCGTGGCGTTGCGGCCGAACAGCGTGCCCTGCGGACCACGCAGCACTTCGAGACGCTCGATATCGGGCAACTGGAAGATCGAGCCGCGCGGCGAACTGATGTAGACGCCGTCGATATAGATCGAGACCTGCTTGTCCGATCCGGCCACGACGCCGAAGCTGACCTGGCCGCGAATGGTGAAGGCCGGGGTCGAGATGCCGCCCGCCGACGGCTTGACGGTCACGCCCGGCGCGATCGAGGACAGATCGTTGACGGTGAAGATACGGTTGGCCTGGAGGTTCTCCTGGTCGACCGCAGTGACCGCGATCGGGACGACCTGCACGCTCTGTTCGCGCTTCTGTGCCGTAACCGTGATGATCTTGATACCGCCGGTGTTTTCCTCGTCCTCGGCGGCATGGGCCTGTGACGGCATGATGGCGGCGAGCGCCAGGGCGCTGGTGGCGAGCATAGCGCTGCGAGCGCTGAAACGTGTCCTCATCGAAATCCTCCCATCGAGTCCGGTCGGAAAACGAAAGTGAAACCCATCGCGCGACCGGGACACTGGTCTATAGCGGGGCGGAATTTAAGGGCAAATTTTTTGTCTCAAAAGCATATGCAACTTGGCTAGAATCGATGGATTTTTCGTAATATGTTGCATTCCTGCAACATTTGACTCGCTTTTCGAGGAGATAGCCATGCCCGTAACCCAGTCTGACCTCGTCGAAATCGAAGCGATCAGCCAGCTCAAGGCGCGCTATTTCCGTACCGTGGACACGTTCGACCTCGACGGCTGGGTGTCCTGCTTCACCGAGGATTGCCGATTGAAGTTCGATACCGAGGTGACGCGACGCGATGCTGGCGAGACACCCTTTGCGACCCTGGAAGGCCGACAGGGGGTGATTGACTTTTGGCGCAGCAATTCCAGCCGGGTCCAGAGTGTCCATCACGGCCATTGTCCGGAAATCGAGATCTTCTCGGAAACTGAGGCGCGCGGTATCTGGGCAATGGAGGACATCGTCGAATTCACTGACGGCACATTGCACGGCTACGGCCATTACCACGAGACCTACCGCAAGCAGGATGGCGAATGGCGGATAGCCACTCTGCACCTCACCCGCATCCGGCTGATGCAGACGCGACCTGCCGATTTTCCTGACTCGCAGTAATCCTGCTTTGCGGTTAGCCTGCCCCGCGAGAGGAGCCGCCAGCATGGCCGAAGCCGCCGTAACCTGCCCGCATGACCCTGCTGCGATTGACTTCACGCTGGCCGACGCCGGTATCTTGGGCGCACCGCTCCCATACTACCAGCGGCTGCGCGACAGCGATCCCGTCCACTACGATGAGACTCTCGGCTGCTGGCTGGTCTCGCGCTATGACCTCGCGGGCGAGGTGTTGCGCGACGCCGTGACTTTCTCCCAGGAGCTCGGCTGGAAGACCCAGTTCGCCAAGGGCTACTTCGATGAACTGAAGGAAATTCTCGAACGCGATGGCGGCGGATATTTCCCCGAGATGCTGCTTCTCGACCCGCCCGGCCACACGCGAATGCGCAAGCTCGTCAACCAGGCGCTGGGCGCGCGGACGGTCGAGGTGCTGCGGCCCCGCATCGAACGGCTGATCGATGACTGGGTCGATCGCATCGCGCCGCTCGGCGAGGTCGATGGTGTCAACAACTTCGCGATTCCGCTGACCATCGACATCATGTGCGAGCAGCTCGGCTTTCCGCAGGCCGAAGCCGCCGACAAGATCCAGGACTGGGCGCGTGCCTATATCGACCAGGTCGGCGGTATGCAGACACATGACGACATGCTGGCCAATGCGAAACTGATCTGCGAACTCCAGCACTTCATCATCGCACGCGTGCGCGAGCGCGAGGGTAAGCGCCGCGACGACATGATTTCCGACCTTATCCACGCCGTACTGGAGGACGATGACGAGGCGCAGCTGACGTTCGAGGAGACGGTCGCCCTGACTCGTGGCTTGCTGCTTGCCGGAAATGATACGACGGCGACGGCAATCTCGAACTTCCTTCTGCTGATGGCGACGCGGCCGGACCTTGCCGAGTATGTCTGCTCGATCCTCGACGACAATTCGAAGTTTTCGCGCTTCGTCGAGGAGCTGCTGCGGATGATGCCGCCGGTGCGCGGACTGTTTCGTATTACCACCCGCGAGGTGGGGCTGGGCTCCGTAACCTTGCCTGAGGGTTCCCATGTCTGCGTGCTGTTCGCCTCGGCCAATGACGACGAGCGCGTGTTCACCTGCCCGCGCGACTTCGACGATGCGCGCCCGAATGTATCGAGGCACTTGTCGTTCGGCGCTGGCATCCACCTCTGCGCAGGACTGGCGCTCGCCCGGATGGAGCTGAAGGCGGCGATCCGTGCAATCATGACGCGGATCGGGAATATCGAACTCGCAGTTCCCGTCGGAGACCTCACGTACACGCCGTCGATGACATCGATGGCTCTAGAGGCCCTGCCGCTCAGATATCGCCGGAGGAACGCATGAACGCGGAAACCAGCATCGTTCCCGCCACCGACAGCAAGACCGCCGCGATGGCGGAGCACTTCGTCAGACCCGAGCCCGGCTCGCGCCGGATCGGAAGCTTCGCCGGCATGCGCGCAGTGTTACGCAACGCGATATTCTACCAGAGCGGTGTTCAGGACTCCGTGATGAACACCGACGATCCGATGAAGGCCTCGATCTTCTGGCTCGATGGCCAGGCGCACCGCAAGCGGCGTGCGGCGATCATCAACTTCTTCACACCCAAGGCCATCGCCACCCGCCACCTGCCGATCATGAAGCGGGAGGCCGACCGGCTGGTGGTCGCACTGGGCCGAAAAGGACGCGGGCGGATCGACAAGATCAGCTTCAAGCTTTCGGTTGCTGTGACTGCGGAGATCGTCGGTCTAACGAACAGCAGCATCGGCGGTATGGACTGGCGGATCGAGCAATTCGGTTGTGGTCCGGCGCGTACGAGCAGGAGCGGCATCTGGAAGCCGCTATCCTGGGCGATCACCAATCTCATGGTGGGCCTGATCTATTTCTTCGACGTGCGCCCCGCCATTGCCGCGCGCCGTAAGCAACGCCGCGAAGACGTGATATCGCGGCTGCTGGACGAAGGCCGGACTGTTCCGGAAATCCTCATCGAGTGCCTGACCTTCGGGCTTGCGGGCATGACCACCTCGCGGGAATTCATGGTCGCGGCCGCCTGGCACCTGTTCGACAATCTCCCACTGCGCGAACGCTTTATGTCGGGCGACGATGCGGAAAAGATGGCGATCCTGATGGAAATCCTGCGGCTGGAGCCGGTCGCGGGAATGATCTACCGCCGCGCCACCGAACCGGTCGAGGACGAGGTGCTGGATGCGGTCGAGGAGGGCACCCGCCTGTCGCTCCATATACGTGCCGCGAACCTGGATGAGGAAGTGGTTGGCCCCGAACCCCTGAAGCTCGATCCCGATCGCGCCCGCAGGCTCAAGGTCAACGGCGCCTGGATGAGCTTTGGCGACGGCGCGCATTTCTGCCCCGGCTGGCAGGTCGCCTTGACCCAGACCCGGATCCTGCTCGAACGCATTTTCGAGATACCCGGCATTCGCCTTGCTCGCGCACCTGACATTACCTGGGTCCCGGCGATGCTGCAGATGTATGAGCTCAGGAATGGAATACTTGCCTGCGATCCGGTCAAGTAATCGCCCGGAAAGAAAACGTCAGGCTATCATTAAAATGTCATGTAGCCCCGGTATCAGGGCTGTGTCATGCAGGAATTGCTACACCTCGAGCAAGTCAAGCACGAAGAGATTTATCTTCATATTGTGCTGCGCGGTCGTGTCCTCGAACGCCGGGAAGACAAGACCGCAATATATCTGGCCTGCCATCCCTATGATGAGGCCGGATCGGCGCCTCCGGAGATGCAACCGCAAGCGAAGGCCGTTCACTTTCCACTGACCTTGTCCGCGATTGTGCGCGGCGCGTTGAGAGTTTTTCTGAAGTGTTTCCCTGTCATGGCGGCAAGGCGCGAACGATCGACACCCTGTCTGTCAACGTTCCCCCGAGGTCTGGCTCAGGAGCAGGCGGCATCGTTCGAAGCCGACCGCAACCGGTGCCGCCAAAACAATGCGAAGGGAGGCTGGCTCATGCCAGTCTTGCGGAATTAGCGGAGGGGAAAGATGTTGCCCCAGTTTGCAAATCGATTGCTGTACCTGCCAGTCCTGTGGCTTCGTACAGCTTGTTGCTTCTCGTTCATTTGCCTGTTCATTGCGATATTCGCTGTCGCCACGTGCATCTTTCGGATCGCCGTATGCTTGCTGCATGCCTTCGCATTGAAGGAACTCGAAACGAGATTGACGGTCGCGCTGAACGACCGTCGGCCCCGGCACGCCTAAGTCTGGAAGCGCGCTGGCGCGCTAGGTCAGGCTCGGGACACTTGCGGATTCCGGACATGTAATCCTGCCAGAACACTTGCCTGGAACCTCGCGGCTGTTACTTCATGCGCACGAACTGGGAACAGGATTTGCGTGCGCATGAAATTCGGCATTTCCAGCAATATGACCTGGCATCGCGCGCCCGTGACCGAGGCGGCGGGTGCTGGCCGGATCGTGCTGGGCCTGGAAGACCTCACGCCGGAAAATTATCGCAGCGTGCTGGAGCGCACGGCGCGGGTTATGGGTTTCACCTGAATGGCGGGGATGCGGCAGTCCGGGGGCAGTGAATGGCGGGCGCACGGCACTGTGCTGTTTCCGTCCATCGCTGGCATCGCACTTGTTGCGGTGCACGGTTATTCGCTCGGCGTGATGATTGCGCCAATCGAACAGGAATTCGGCTGGTCGCGGGCGGAAATATCCGTTGGACACATGATAACCGCGTGCATTGCGCTGGTCCTGGCACCCTTTGTCGGCATGGCGATTGACCATATCGGTCCGCGCCGGATCGCGATAATCGGTGTGATCGCCTATTGTGCGGCGCTGGGAGCGCTTTCGACCGCGAGCGCCAATGTCATGTCCTGGTGGCTGCGTTGGACCGTGCTCGGGCTGGCTGCCACGATCATCCTCCCAACGGTCTGGATGGCGGCGATCAACAGCCTGTTCTCGCGCCATCGCGGCAAGGCTCTGGCTTTCGCCCTGCTGGGTACCGGGTTGAGCGCGACCGTGGTTCCCGGGTTGACGAATTTGCTCGTCGGGGAACTTGGCTGGCGTGGAACCTATCTTGCCCTTGCGGTTGGTATGGGCGCTGTAGTGCTCTGCCTCGTCCTTGCCTTCTTCTATGGCGCGACCGATCGCACGCGGGACAGCGGGCTATCCGTACCCGCGACGGCGCTGCCCGGTCTTTCGGCAAGGGAGGGGTTCACCTCTCCGGCCTTCATCAAGCTCGGGGTGGCGGTGCTGGTGTTCGGCGTGACGATTCTTGCCTTTGCGGTAATCGCGGTGCCGGTGCTGATCGCCCATGGTCTCGACAGCGGAACAGCGGCGGGAATTGCGGGCCTGATCGGTATCGGCTCGATCACCGGGCGCCTTGCTGGGGGCTTCCTGCTCGACTGGTTCGAAGCAAGGAAAGTCGCGGCGTTGACTGTCACCGCGCCGGTTGTCTCTATCGTTCTGCTGCTTGTGTTTCCCGGGTCGCCATTGCTGGCGGGAATCGCGCTGCTGGCGATGGGGTTGGCGCTGGGTGCGGAAGTAGATGCCTGCTCCTACCTCGCGGCCCGCCACTTCGGGATGCGCAGCTTTGGAACCCTTTTCGGCGCGATCAACGGCACGGTGATGTTCGGCAGCGGCGTCGCGCCGGTGATCGCCAATTACGTCTACGACATCACCGGAAGCTACGACCCGGTGCTCTGGGCGACAGTGCCGCTTTGCCTGCTCGCGGCTGGTTTGTTCCTGTCGCTTGGCGCGTACCCGGACTTTGATGAGGCGGTCTAGCTGCCAGCCGCCGCGCTTGCCATCGCCGGGATCACGCCACCATCGACGCGGATGTCGGTGCCTGTGATGTAGGACGCCGCAGGCGAACACAGGAACAGGGCGACCGACGCGATTTCCTCGGGATAGCCCATGCGCCCCGCCGGGGTCATCGCGACCATCTCGGGCATGCCGTTGCCGCGGGCGAGTTCGAGCTGTCCCATCGGCGTGTCGATATTGCCCGGGCAGAGCGACACGATCCGCGCGCCATGCTTGCCGAAGGGCACAGCCTGCTCCTCTGCGTATCGCACTAGCGCGCGCTTGGAAAAGCCGTAGGCGCCATAGGAACTGGCGGAGAACTGCTCGACAGCCGCCGTGTTCCGGCCCGCGACCATGTCTTCGACCCCGGCGATGAATTCCGGTGTAGTCGTCATATGCGCGGCAATGGAGGCGACGAGCACCGCGCAGGCGCCCGGCGCCATGCGGTCCCGAACGACTTCGACGAGCCGCGTGGAGGCGTGGTAGTTGACCTCAATCACGCGCGGCCCTTCGGCCATGGCCGGGGAGAGCCCGGCGGGGTGGACCAGGGCGCCAACCTGACGATGCCCCAGCAACTCAACCAGTCGTGCGGGGTAGGCCATATCGGAAACGTCGCCAGCCAGCGTCTCGACCGGGACTGTTTCGGAAAGCTCATCGGCCACCACCCGGAGCGGTTCCTCCTTGATGTCGCACAAGATCAGCGGCCAGCCTTCTGCCGCGAAGGCCCTCGCTGTTGCAGCACCCATGCCGCTCGCTGCCCCGGTGACGATCGCGGGATTGGTACGCTCCTCGGACATATTTTGACCGATCCTAGAAATCGTAATCCAGGATCGGCCCGTCGAAGCCGCCGCCGAGAGTATTGGTCGCCTTGGCGAGCTTGCCGAGGTCGGCGCCCGCGATATGACCGTCGATGATGCGGTGGTAGTTGCTGACCAGCCCTTCGACGTGCTTCGACAACCGCATGAATTCGAAGCCCTTGGAATGCATGCCCTTCTGCTGGATCGGGATATTCGAATAGTCCTGGCGAGGGATCGGCGGAAACACGGCGCTGTCATAGGCGATCACCGTCGGTTCCATCGGTACGTCGGGCTCCTCGCCCTCGGGGAAGTGGGTCAGCGACCACAGCTCGAACAGGCAGCTTTCCGGTCCCAGCGGACGGATCCGGTAGGATGACATCGAGGTGAAGACCTTGAGCTGGAAATAATGCGGGAAGCAGAATTCGACCGCCCCGACAGGGTGGTTCATCGCCGCTTCGTTGACGTCGGGCACGTTCTCGCCGCGTTCGCGCAGCTGCTTGGTGATCGCGTCGCCGACCATCCCGTACCACATAGGAATGGCG
>CAYPFE010000124.1:0-8010 GCA_964409895.1 uncultured Novosphingobium sp. | reverse complement strand
TGCCCTCGCGCGAATAGGCCTTTGCGGTGACGGGCGTTATCATTGGCCGTTCGGGATCGGGGCCCTCGGTGACGATCTTGCCGAAGATCCGGGCGAAGGCAAGGTGATCCTCGAAGGTCATGTCCTGCTGGTCGCGCAGTAGGATGACGCCATGGGCGTAGAGCGCCTGCCGGATGCTGTCCGCCTGCTCGTCGTTCCAGCCGGCATGCAGGTCGACGCCGGAGATGATGGCGCCGATGGCGGGCTGCATGCGGCTGACGGTGACGCCGCCGGGCAGTTCGTAATTGCGGTTCATGGAGATGCCTCCTGCTGGTCTATTGCCCAGCCGCCCGAGCGGTATTGGGCGGCCTGAAATCGAATGTAACATCGCTGATGCGGCCGGGAAAAGAGAGGTCCGGCTTGACGTCGGCGACTACAGGAGTGCCGCCGTCATGGCCGATGCCGAACAGTTCGAAGATGAAGAAGCTCTGCATCACTTCGGCTGGTATCTCGCCGCTGGCGGCCAACTCGTCCTCGGCGAGAATGGAGACCCTGGCGGGTTCGTCCTTGCCGCCGCGGGTGAATTCCAGCTTGAGCCGGGTGGTGCCGGGACCGAGCGCCTCGCTTGCCGCCACCTCGGCGGCCTCACCGGCGATGGTGTTGACCGCGAACACCGGCTTGCCCTCGCGTAGGTATAGCCCGATGCCGCCCAGCGTGCCGCCCGCGGCGAACACCGGTCCGGTCACGTCCGCAGCCGGCAGGTCGAGGTCTGCCGACATGCGGAAGCCCATTGCTATCACCGGCGGGCCAACGGTCTGCTGGATGTTCCTCACCGGCCCCGGATAGTGCCATATGCCGCCGCGCCGCGCGAATTCCGTGCGCGCCGCCTGCATCGAGGCGAGCAGCCCTTCGGACATGTTGCCGATCGGATTGACGTTGTAGCGCTTCGCCTGCTCCTCGAAGACCTTCTCCATGTCCGCGACGCGATTCGGATAGCGCTGTGCGAGATCGTTGCGCTGGCCAGGATCGGAAGCGAGGTCGTAGAGCTCCCAGGGTGCGGTGATCGGTTTCGCGCTCGACATGTCCCAGGGTTCCAGCCGGTGGCGGGTGACGATGCTCCAGCCATCCTGCCACAGCGCCTTGTTGCCGAACATTTCCGCATATTGGGCCGTCTTGCGGGTAGGCGCGTCGGCATCGGAGAAGCTGTAGGCGAAGCTAATGCCCTCCATGGGCTGCTGCTTCACATTGTTGACCCGCTCCGCGAGCGGGACGCCCGCGGCTTCCATGATCGTCGGGGTGATGTCGCTGACATGCGTGAACTGGCGGCGCAGCTCGCCGCGTGCGGCGATGCCCTTGGGCCAGGACACCACGAGCGGCACCCGCGCACCGCCCTCGAAGGTGACATGCTTGAAATAGCGGAACGGCGTGTTGCCCGCGACCGCCCAGCCGTAGGAATAGTGCGGATAGGTGCCGGGTCCGCCCCATGCATCGTAGAAGGGCATGTTCTCTTCCAGCGTCGCCGGGCGCTGGCGGCCAAGGATCGCCTCGGTGAACATGCCGTGCTGCGCGCCTTCCGCGCTGGCACCGTTGTCGGACGTGATGACGACCATGGTGTTGTCGAGTTCGCCCGCCGCCTCCAGCGTGTCGAGAATGCGGCCGAATTCGTGGTCGGCATGGGAAAGCGAAGCGGCGAAGACTTCCATCTGCCGGGCATAGAGCTTCTTCTGTTCGGCGCTGAGCGTATCCCAGGCCGGCTGCTCCTCGGGACGAGGAGCGAGCTTCGCGTTCTTGCCGACGATGCCTTTCGCCTTCTGCTCGGCCAGGATCTGCTCGCGGACCTTGTCCCAGCCCTGGTCGAACTTGCCCTTGTAGCGGGCGATCCAGTCTGAGGGGGCGTGGTGCGGGGCATGCGCGGTGCCGGTTGCCCAGTACATCATGAAGGGGCGCGCGGGATCGGTGGCGCGCCGGCCCTCGATCAAGGCGATGGCCTGGTCGGCAAGGTCGATGTTGAGGTGGTAGTCCGGATCGTCCGGCGTCGGGACCGGCGTATTGTCCTGCACCAGCGAGGGGTGCCAGTTGTCGATATCCGCGGACAGAAAGCCGTAGAAGCGGTCGAAGCCCTGGCCTGTTGGCCACTGCCTGTAGGGGCCTGCAGGTGTCGAATCCTCGCTCGGGATATGGTCCCACTTGCCGAGCGCATAGGTCGCATAGCCCGCGGCGTGCAGATTGTCGGCGATGGTGCCAGCCGAGGCGGGAATATGCCCGTCATAGCCCGGATGGGGCCGCGACACCGCTACATGGCCGCCGATGTGGACGCTGTGCGGCATGCGGCCGGAAAGGAACGATGCACGCGCCGCCGAGCAGACCGGCGCTGTGTGGTAATTGGTGTAGCGCAGCCCTTGCGCTGCCACCCGGTCGATATTGGGCGTCGCCACAAGGCCGCCGAAGCTCGAGAGCTGTGCGAAGCCGACATCGTCGAGCATCCATACCAGCACGTTGGGGGGCTGTTGCTGCTGCTCTGATGGCGTTTTGGTGGCCTGTTGGTGGCTTGTCTCTCCACCATCCGCGAAGGCCGCTCCGGGAACAACCGCCAGCGCTGCGGCGGCGAGGGCGAAACGGGATACTGCATTCATCACGGGCAAATTCACTCCACTTCAAAGACCAGCAGCGCATTGCCGGGCATTTTCGATGCGAAGCCGTAGCCCGATGAAACATAGAGCCTGCCATCGAGCGCGATCGGGGCCGCCGCCCCGGAAATCGCTCCCCCGCGCGCCGGAACGTCGTTGACGGTGTCGAAGTCGCGCATGGTGTCATAGTCCCACAGCACCGTGCCGTTGGTAGCGTCGTGAATCCTGAGATGCGCGTCGTCGGCACCGGCGATGACCAGTTCGTCCGTCGCCATGATCGCGCCGCTCTGGCCGGCATGACAATCGGGCCGCTCGCCTTCGCAGGCGCCGGGCGCCGGCACGCTCCACAGGACTTCGCCGGTGGCGATGTCGATGGCGTAGAGGCCGGGGCTGGACGGGTAATTGTGGTCCTTGCCGTCGGGCATGTCGCTGACTGGAGCGAACAGCCTGCCGCCCGATGCAGCCATGCCGAACAGGATGCCGCCGCTCACACCTCCGGAGCCGACGCGGCGGTTCCAGATGAGTTCCCCGCTGTCCGGATCGAGCCCGTATGTATAGCCGGCCTTCTGGCCCGCCAGTACCAGTTCCCTGCCATTGCCGTCCGTCGCCAGCACCGGTCCGGTTCCGAAATCGAAGTCCGGCCCGTCCTCTTCGGGGCACGACGGACTCATCTGCTTGAACACGCAGGCTACGTTCCAGGCGTCGCCCGGCGTCGCCTGGTAGTGCCAGTTGACCGCGCCACTCGCGGCATCGAGCGCGATCACCGCATTGCTCAATTCGGTTGTCGGCGAGGAATAGTTGTTGCCCGTGGCGATGTAGAGCTGGTTCCTCGCTTCGTCGAAGGCCGGGACGGCCCAGACCGGCGTTCCTGCCGGCCCGAACATCGCCGTGCCGTTGTCCTGCGTGCCGGTCTGCCTGGCCTCCTCGATCAGGAAACGCCGCCACTTCTCCGCGCCCGTCGCCGCGTCGAGAGCGACGACATTGCCGCGGAAATTGCAGCAGCGGTAGCGCGGGTTGGTGGTCGAACTCTCCTCGAAACTGGCGATCGGGACATAGAGCGTGCCATCGTGCAGCACCGGCGTCCCGGTCACCCGCGCCATCGGGTGGGCGTCCGCCGACACCTTCCAGACTTCCTTGCCGGTTGCCGCCTCGACCGCATAGACATAGCCGGCGGTGTCGCCGAAATAGGCGAGGGGCGTGGCGGCTTTGTCTCCTGCCTGCCAGGGATCGACCAGCACGCTGGTGCGCACTTCGGCCGCCGCGCCATAAGTCCAGCGCATGCATCCGGTCTCCTGGTCCAGCGCATAAACCGTGCCCGTCGGCGTGCCGAAGAATAGGCTGCCGCCGGCGAAAGAGGGCTGGGAACGCACCTTGGCGGTTTCGGGCAGGCCGAACGCCCATTTGAGCTTGAGCTTGCCGACATTGGCGCGGGTGATGCCTGCGCGCTCATTGCTCAGCGCGTGGGTGTTGGCCGGATCGAGGCCCCAGCCGGTGAAGGCGGGCGGCCTCGAGAGATCGAAACGCGCGCGTTTGCCCTTGCACATGGTGAGCGGTGCAGCGTCAGTCTCGGCACCGATCCTGCGGCCTGCAAGGAATTCGGAGACATCTGTCTTCTGCTGGTCGTTAAGGCTGGAACCTTGCGCCTGCATCACACCGTCGGTCAGCACCTGCCTGACATGTTCGGGGCGCATCTGCTGGAGCACGAAGCGTGACGGCGCTCGCGGCGCGCCGCCCTCGTGGCAGCCCGCACAGCGTTGGCGGTAGAGCGTTTCGCCGGCCTTGAATTCCTCGCTGGTCAAAAGGCCCATCGACCGTGCGAGCATGTCGTCGTCGCCCTGGGCCCGCGCCGGCGTACTTGCCGCGATGGCGATCAACAGGGCGGTTGCGAGCCCCGCAAGGCGAGAAAGTGTCGATGTCATTGTAGTCCTATCCGCTCAGAAGATGGTGTTCACCCTGAGGTGCAGCCGGGTCAGCCGCACCGTCTTGATCCGCCAGCCGGCGCCAGTCTTCACATATGTCTCGTGGTAATGACCGAAGCCGTGGAGATACATGGCGCCCTTGATTGTGTCGGACGGAGCCCCCCAGTAGATTCGGTCCTCCATTGCCCAGATACCCTTCGCGGTCGTATCCGAGGTCAGTTCGATCACCGGCATGTGCCCGTGGTGGACCGAGTGCTTGCCCTTCAACCCCTCGGAGAACATCGCCAGCACTTCGTCGGCGCTGGTGAAAGGAGCTTCGCGGAATTCGGAGAACTGGAAGGAAATATCGTCCGCCAGCACTTCGCTGCGCAGCAGGTCGAAGTCCTGGGTATCGACGCCCAGAAAATATTTCGCCTTGAGCTGCTTGATTGCGGCGATTTCGGTGAGTTTGGCGACTGAGTCCATGGCCATTCTCCTCAGGACAGCCGGTGGCGCTTGACGCGCAGGCGGGTGAGCAGGGTGGAATGGATGCGCCAGCCTACATCGAGCCTGACATACTCCTCGCGGTAATGGCCGAAGCCGAGGATGAAGGCGCCGTCGTCATAGTTGTGGGCTTCCTTCGGCCTGTAGATGCGGTCTTCCATCGCCCACAGTCCGGTGGCGGTGGTGTCCGAGGTGATGTCGATCACCGGCATGTGGCCATGGTGCACCGAGATCTGGTTGGCCATCTGCTTCGCCACCCACTCGATCAAGGTGTCGCGGCCCTCAACGTCGGAGCCCAACTCCGGCACGATCAGGCGAGCATCGGGCGCCCAAACCTCTCGTCGCCACAGCTCCCAGTCCTGGGTGTCGATGCCGATAAAATATTTAGCCTTGAGCTGTCGGATTTCCTCAACAGCCAGCAGCCGTTCCGCCTCGGTCATGTCCATTCCTCCATGTGCCGGGAGGTCTTGCTCATCTCTACGCGCAGGCGGGAGAGGCGGGTCGACTTCAGCCGCCAGCCGGCAACGGTCTTCACGTAGGTTTCGTGGTAGTGGCCGAAGCCGTGGAGATACTGCGAGCCATCGTAGAGCGGCTTTTCGGGCGTGCGGTAAAGCCGGTCTTCCATCGCCCAAAGCACCTTGCATTCCGTATCGGAGACGAAATCGAAGATCGGCATATGTCCGTGGTGAACGGAAATCTGGTTGCCGACATCGTGATCGACCGCTTCGATGATCCTTTCGAGCGGTTCATAGACCTCGTCGACTTCGGGAACCTCCAGCCGCGCGTCCTCGGTCCACACCTCGCGCCGCCACAGGTCCCAGTCCTTGTGATCGAGGCCGTAGAAATATTTGGCCTTGGCGCGCTCGATCGATTCGATCGCCATCAGCCGCTCCAGATCGTCCATGACATCCACTCCCGCTGTCTGGAAGCGTCACCCGGATCGGGCCCGGGGTCAAGAGCGGATGGGCGATGGCCTTCTCACACCGCCACAGCGGTCAGGGAATGGTGTTGGGGCCGCCAACGGGACTGGTCGGCGGCTGGTTCGGTGAAGGCCCGGTCGTTGGCGGGTTCGGCGCAGGAGTTTGTGGCTGTCTCTGGGGAAATTGCGGGTCGGACGGGAAGAAGTCCTCGAGATTGCCGTCCGGCTCATAGCCCGGCGGCGGTTCTGCGCCCGGCTGATCCGGATAGCCGTACATCCATGGCGCCGGCCGCTTGCGCTCGCGCTTGAGATAGGGGTGGTCGCCCGCTGTCGGGTCGAAGTCCGGCCTGTTCGGAGGTGGCAGGATGAAGTTGCTGAGGCTCGCCAGTCCCGGTAGCGAGATCGTGAACGGTCCGATCGGCTGGGCGCCGGCATAGGGGACATAGGCTGCCAGCAGCGGCTGTTCCAGCGCGACGGACTTGCCGCCGCCTTCGACATCGATGGCTCCGATGGACTCATAGCCCTGGCGGTTCGGACCGGGCCCGCGCAGCACCGCCAGTGTCGCGGTGTTCGGATCGTGGCGCGTGTCCTTAGGAACCGCCTTTTCGCGCTGGGCGATCTCCACTGCGAGTGCGCCAATTGCGGTATCGAATACGGTTCCGCGGATACCAATCGTCGCCGACGGCGTGCGCAGCGTCCGGCTTGATTTCGAGGATCCCGACATGAAGCGCAGCGCGCCTTTGGCGGCACTCACCGAAACGGAGCCGCCCTTGGGGTCGAAGATGAACTTGTCGATTGTCAGCAGGGCGTTGGGACCGACCGAAATCTTGGTCCTGTCAAGCAGCGCGATCTGCATCCGGCTGTTGGCGCCAGTCTGCACCCTGTCTGCGATCGCAAGGCGCTGACGCAGTTTAGCCGGGGCGAAACTCGTGGTCGAAGCGGGTCTGATGCGCACGTCCCTGACAAGTGCCGCAGCAATGCCGACAATCTTGGATGACGCCTGGGACAACACTGGCGCGGTCATCAGCAACGCTGAAAGAACCATTGCAAGTGACAGGATCGCCAGGATGGCAAGGCGAATACGCGATTGTCCGGATCGAGTCGTGGTCATGGCTTAACGCCCTCCCCGGCACGGCTGGCGTGCCTCGTCGAAAACGTCCGGCGGCACCTCGAGCCCTCGCAACGTGTCGAATTCCATGATCGCGCCCTGCCGGTCGTCGACGCGGCAAAACAGCCCAGCATGCAGCGCACGCGCCTCGAGATTTTCCGGATCGTTCATCATGACCCGCTCGAGGGTCGCCAGCGCCTCAAGCAATTCGTCGCTTTCGATCTGATTGCGGGCAAGGGCAAGACCGGTCGCACTGTCGTCTGTGGCGCGCGAAGCCGATTCGAGTTGTTCCGCAGTTTCGGCGCCAACCCGGCTCGCCGAAGTGCCGGCAATCAGCGCCACTGCCGCGTAGGCGGCCAGCCCAAGACCGCCGCCCAGCAATGCTGCTGCACCTGTCTTGTGCATGATCCATCCTCCTCTTCGCGTCGCACCGGATGATAGCGCGACTGGCAACCCGCGCAATCTCGCATTGCATGCCTTGAGGGGACGTGAACGGCATCCCTGCGTCCGAATCTCGCCTTCCACCCTAGACAAGGCGTTGCGTCGCATCCTCATATGCGCAACAAGCGGGTTCGACAGAATCGCTGCCGGCAGGGGGAGAGGCCTTCATCCGGTTTTGTGTCATGCCGGGGTGCAGGCCTCGGGCGAAGAGTAAAACGGAAAGTGGACAAGACAATGGCTACAGTAGAACAGAGCAATCTCGGGATCGATCCGGAGGTCCTGAAGGGCATTTACAACCAGATGGCGCGCATTCGCGCGGTCGACCAGGCAATCCAGAAGGGTCTGGCCTCGGGCAAGTTCATGTTCACCTACTGGCCGATGACCGGGCAGGAGTGCATTCCCGCGACGATCTCGCAGCTGACCGACAACAAGGACTACATGATCACCACCTATCGTGGGATCCATGACCAGGTGGCGAAGGGCGTCGACCTTGAAGGCCTGAAGGTTCCTGATGCGGTGGATCTTGACGCGCAG
>CAYPFE010000123.1:0-8018 GCA_964409895.1 uncultured Novosphingobium sp. | reverse complement strand
GGTGTTCTCGGTGGTTTGCGGAATATCAAAAAAACAAACCACCATGATCGTCGGCCGCGTCGGGCAGGGCCTGGCCGGCGGCACGCTGATACCGACGGGCATGACGATCATGGCGAAGCGGCTTCCTCCGCGCCAGCAGACCGTGGGCATGGCGATGTTCGCTGCAGCGGCACTGTTGGGCCCCATCCTCGGCCCTCTCGTGGGAGGATGGATCACCGAGAACTACAGCTGGCACTACGCCTTCTTCATCAATGTGCCGATCTGCGCTGGCCTTGCGCTGCTGATCATCGCTGGCCTGCCGCCGGAAGAGGGACATGAGGCGCGCCTGGCCGACGCCGACTGGTTCGGCGTGTTCGGGATGATGATCGGCTTTGGCGCGATCACGGTGCTGCTGGAAGAGGGGCACCGCGAACAATGGTTCGATTCGCCGCTGATCTGGCAGCTCGCCTTTGCCGGGGCATTGGGCTTCGCGCTCGTCGCCATCGGACAGTTGCGGGCGGCGACGCCGGTGATGAAACTGGCGCTGCTGCGCGACCGGGGATTGTCCTCGGTCTTGCTGCTGACGTCGATGATGGGCTGCACGATGTTCGCGACGGTTTTCGTGGTGCCGCAATTCCTGGCCGTCGTCTCCGGCTACAACGCGCTGCAATCCGGACAGATTCTGTTGCTGATGGGTCTTGCGTCGCTGATCGGTTCGGTCAGCTATCCCGCGATCATCGCCCGGGTCGATGTCAGGATCGTGGTTGCCTGCGCCTCGCTGCTTTGCGCCACAGCATCCTATCTTTCGAGCCAGGTAACCTCTGATTCGTCGGGCAGCGATTTTGCACTGCCTCTGTTCGTGCTGGGGCTGGGTATCGTCTTTTCGGCGATACCGTTGCAGCAAGCCGCCCTGTCCTCCGTGGCGGTGGAAGATTCCGGGGAAGTGACGAGCATGTTCAACATCGCCCGCAACGTCGGCGGTTCGATCGGCCTTGCAACCATCGCAAGCCTGATGGACGGACGCAGGGAGCTTCACCACTGGCGGTTGAACGAGTTGCTAAGCGCCAACGATCCCGATGCGCTGGCGCGCCTCGATCAGATGCGGACAATCGCCGACACCGGTATGGAAGGCCTTGCAAACGGATACAGGATGCTCGACGGCCTTGTCATGCGTGAAGCTCTGGTCATGGCTTTCGGCGACATTTTCCTGATCCTCGCGATTGCATCGCTGGTTTTCGCCCCACTTGTACTGCTGGTAAATCCGATCGATCCCGAACGCGCGCAAGGGATGGCGCATTGACTTCCCGCGGAACCCTTCTGGCCTGCCTCTGCCCGGCCCTGCTCGCCGGATGCGTCGCCGGTGCGGACTATGTCCGGCCCGGACCACCCGCATCCGCGGCACTCGAATCGGGTGCGTTCCTGCGTGCGCCCAATGCAGGCTCCGAGATCCCCGTCGCGCGCTGGTGGGCGGCACTGGACGATCCCGTGCTCTCGGAGCTGATCGAGGCCGGACTTGCCCGGGCGCCCGCCGTCGAGGCGGCCAACGCCAGGATCCGACAGGCGCGGTCGAGCGTCAGCTCGGCCCGTGCCGCGCTGCTGCCCGCGCTGTCCTCGTCGGCGACCTATATCTATGCCGACCTGCCCAACCAGGCCTTTGGCACCGGACAAGGGGCAACGGATTTCGTCACGCTCGGCTTCGACACGCAATGGGAGATCGATTTGTGGGGCGGCAAGGCCCGGGAAATCGAGCGGGCCCGTGCCGATGCCGGCGCCGCCGAGGCGGAACTTGCCGGAACACTCGTCAGCCTCTCGGCCGAGATCGCCCGCACTTATGTCACATTGCGCGCGCGCGAGGCGAGCGAGA
Source organism: uncultured Novosphingobium sp. (assembly GCA_964409895.1). Classification (GTDB taxonomy): domain Bacteria; phylum Pseudomonadota; class Alphaproteobacteria; order Sphingomonadales; family Sphingomonadaceae; genus Novosphingobium. The sequence continues at coordinate 6,175 of CAYPFE010000123.1, read as the reverse complement.
CGATGCTGGATGCCCGCCGCATGCGCGAAGAACGGCTGCTCGAGATCGCCCGGCAACGCCGCGAGGGCGGCACGGCGGCCGGGCAGGACGTCTCGACGGCTAGCCAGCAACTGGCCGGCACCGAGGCGGAACTGGCGGCGATCCGCTCGGACATTGCGGTCCTGCGAGACTCGCTCGCATTGCTGACAGGCGCGGCGCCTGGCAGCCTGGACGGGCTGCCGGCCGCGAAAATTCCTCTGCCGCCGGCCGAAGTCGCAATCGGAGACCCGGCTGCGATGCTGGCAAGACGTCCCGACGTGCTGGCAGCAGAACGGCGGCTGGCGTCGTCCTCCGCCGGGGTTGGCGTGGCGAAGGCGCACAGATTTCCTGCGGTATCGCTGCTCGGGCTGATCGGCATCGGCGGGTCCAACATCGGCGACATGTTCGATGCGTCCCAGCTTACGACCATCGGCGTGCCGCGCCTTTCCTGGAATTTCCTCGACTTCGGGAGGACCGCAGCAGGCGTACGCGGTGCAGAGGCCGCCCGCGATGTGGCACTGGCCGACTACCGCGCCAGTGTGCTCTCTGCGCTGCAGGACGCCGAGGCATCGCTTTCGCGGTTCGGCGCAGCGCGCATTGCGCTGGCGCGATCCGCCGACAGCCTCGTGCATTCCCGCGAGATTTCGCGGCTCGAGCGCCTGCGCGGCGATGCCGGAACGATTTCACACGGCCAGGTGCTGCTCGCGGAAAACCGCGAAACCGATGCACAGCTGGCCGAGATCAACAGCCGCGCCAGCCTTACGCTCGCCTATGTGGCAACTGCCAAGTCGCTGGGTCTGGGCTGGCAGGTGGAGGCAGCAGCAGGCGATTAGCATGTTTCCGTTCGTGCTGAGTCCTGAGCCTGTCGAAGGATCGAAGCACGCTCGTGCCAACGCCCTTCGACAGGCTCAGCGCGAACGGGGGTCTGCTCAGCCCCGCAGCAGCCTTTCCGCCATCGCGCGGACATCGCCGCCCATGTCGTCGCGTTCGAGCGCTAGCGCGAGAGTTGCTTCGATAAAGCCCAGCTTGGAGCCGCAATCGAAGCGGCGCCCATCGAAGGTGACGGCGTGGAACGGCTGGCTGCCGATCATCTGCGCCATGGCATCGGTGAGCTGGATTTCGCCGCCTGCGCCCGCCTCCTGATTCTCAAGGGTACGCATGACCGAAGGTTGCAGGATGTAGCGGCCGGATATGATCAGGTTGGACGGCGCTTCCTCGACCCTCGGTTTTTCGACAAGGCCCTTCACTTCCGTCAGCGCGCCGCCGAAGCCATCCGGCCTGCCGCCCGGCGCGATCACGCCGTAGCTCGACACTTCCTCGCGCGGCACCTCGAGCACGCTGATGAGATTGCCGCCGACCCGGGCGTAGGCGTCGACCATCTGCTTCATGCAGCCGGGATCGCCGATCATCAGCTCGTCAGGCAGAAAGATCGCGAAGGGTTCGTCGCCGACGATGGCCCGGGCGCACCAGATCGCATGGCCCAGGCCCAGCGGCACCTGCTGGCGCACCGCGACAAGGTTGCCCGGCGTGATCCGGGTCGGTTCGAGCACGTCGAGCAGCTTGCCGCGCTCGGACATGGTCGCCTCGAGCTCATAGGCCGTGTCGAAATGCTCGACGATGGCGACCTTGCCGCGACCGGTCACGAAGATGAATTCCTCGATGCCGGCTTCCCTGGCCTCATCGACGGCGTACTGGATCAGCGGCCGGTCGACGATCGGCAGCAACTCCTTGGGGATAGCCTTGGTGGCCGGCAGGAAGCGGGTTCCAAGGCCGGCGACAGGAAACACGGCCTTGCGGACGGGCTTAGGCTTGTCCTGGGGCTGGTCTTGGGGCTGGTCCTGTGACGGCATGCTTGAGCCTATCGGTCCTCTTTCGTTGCAGCGTGGTTAAAGACGTTCGGCCGGGGCAGCGCAAGCCGGTTGATCGAGCCGGTGTCGCCGGGCAGCTTGCCGCCCCTGCGAATCCGGGTAAAGGACCGGCATGGACAAGATCATCATCCGCGGCGGCAAGCGGCTTTCCGGGACCGTCACCATTTCCGGCGCCAAGAATGCCGCGCTGACCCTGCTGCCCTGCGCGCTGCTGACCGACGAGCCGCTGACGCTGCGCAACCTGCCGCGCCTCGCCGATATCGACACGTTCCAGCACCTGATGAACCAGTTCGGCGTATCGACGACCATCGCCGGATCGCGGCCCGAGGATTTCGGACGGGTGATGACGCTGGAGGCCACCCGCATCACCAGCAATCTCGCGCCCTACGACCTGGTCCGCAAGATGCGCGCCTCGATCCTGGTGCTTGGGCCGATGCTGGCGCGGATGGGCGAGGCCAAGGTCTCGCTCCCGGGCGGCTGCGCCATCGGCGTGCGGCCGATCGACCTGCATTTGAAGGCAATCGAGGCGCTTGGCGCGACCATCGAACTTACCGCCGGTTATGTCCGCGCGGTAGCGCCCGACGGCGGCCTGCCGGGCGGACGCTACAGCTTTCCGATCGTCTCGGTGGGCGCGACCGAGAATGCCCTGATGGCGGCGGTCACCGCGCGGGGGAAAAGCACGCTCCACAATGCCGCGCGCGAACCCGAAATCGTCGACCTGTGCAACCTGCTGACGGCAATGGGCGCGGAGATCGAAGGCATCGGCACGTCGGACCTCGTAATCCATAGCGTGCCGAGGCTTCATGGTGCCACCTACAGGGTGATGACCGACCGCATCGAGGCGGGCAGCTATGCCTGTGCGGCGGCGATCACCGGGGGCGAGGCATTCCTTGCCAATGCCCGGATCGAGGACATGGAAGCGACCGTCCAGGCGCTGCGCGATGCCGGCATTACCGTGGAACCGCAGAACGGCGGCATCCAGGTATCGTCGGGCGGGCGGCTGCGGGCCGTCACCGAAGCGACGGCGCCCTTCCCCGGCTTCGCCACCGACATGCAGGCCCAGCTGATGGCGATGCTGTGCCGCGCCGAAGGCACCAGCGTTCTCACCGAAACGATTTTCGAGAACCGCTACATGCATGTGCCCGAGCTCAATCGCATGGGCGCCCATATCGAAACCTCAGGACGGACGGCCATCGTCCACGGCGTTCCGAAGCTGTCGGGCGCAGAAGTGATGGCAACCGACCTGCGCGCCTCGATGAGCCTCGTCATCGCCGGCCTTGCGGCGGAAGGCGAGACGCAGGTCCACCGCCTCTATCACCTCGACCGCGGCTATGAGCGGCTTGAGGAAAAGCTGGTGCTGCTGGGTGCCGAGGTCGAGCGGGTCGGCGAGGATTGACGTCACTTAACTCCGGTTACTCCGGTTCCCGACCAGCCACACCCTGATCGCGCTCGCCAGCCCCGGCGGCGTTTCCGCCTCTATCCGCTCGGCATCGATGCGTGCGACCAGTGCGTTGAGCGGCACGCCTTCGCGCGCCGCCGCCTCACGCAGCATGTCCCAGAACACTGGTTCCAGGCTGACGGAGGTCTTGTGCCCGGCGATCTCTACCGAGCGCTTGACGGGGGGATGGTAGGGAGCGGTGCCGCCTCGCTCAGAAGCGGAACTGGGTGCCGACATAAACGGCCTGGCTGTCCTGCTTGCCGTCGGTCAGCGGTGTGAGCCGGTCGCGGTCTTCGGCATAGCGCACGCCAGCCGTGACATCGAGATGGTCGGTCACGCGATAGGCGCCACCCACATCGACCCGGTTCTGTCGGTCGCCGGCGAAGGTCCTGGGCGCCTGGCCGATGCGCTGCTTCTCGTCGATCACGATGCGCGGGCTGAAACGCGAGGGATCGCCGCTTTGGCTACCCGGCGCGATGCTGAAACGGCCATAATCGGCAATACGGCCGGTCTTGTCGTCGCCTGGCTTGACAAGATCCTGCGAAAAGTTGCGATAGCCGCGCGACACGCCGAGATTGAAGGCAGTCGGCGCGATCTGCACCAACGAAGCCTCACCATCCGCCTTGGATGCACCACGCGTACGTACGGAGACCTCCTGCACCGCGCCCGAATTCACCCGCACCGCAACGGTCACGGAACGGTCGGGCCGGTTGGAAGAACCGGCTGGTGTGAAAGGATAGAGCTGGCCCTTGGCAAGCGAGCGGAACGGCAAGATGCGTGAAAGGGCCGATGTGCTGACTTCTTCTTCGATCGGAGCCATGCTCTTTGTAGCGGCGGTCGCCCGGAGGTCAGGCTCGAATCGCGCGGTTATCGCGAGGACCGCGCTCGGCAAGGCAAGCAGCCCGACGGCGCCGGCGATCAGCACCCCGGCTGTCATTCCGGTCCTGGAAGAGCTTTGTGCTGCTTCGTCCGTCACGCAATATCCCCGGTTCACCCGTTTTCCACGGCAGACTGCCGTATCAAGAGAATCGCCGTTAGGCTGGCGCAGCTTAACAGAAGCTGATGCAAGCGGACACCCTGAATCGGGCTGTCCCGGATTCGTACGGATTCGGTCAGGTCAGGCCCCTGCGAGCCCGGCCGGCGCCGCTTCGAGGGGCCGTTCACCTTCGATTTAACCGGGTTTCGGCAATGCAGGGCCTTGGCACACTTGCCGCGCGCAGTGTGACAGCTATAGAGGCGTCGAGACAGCGGCATACTATTGACGCCCGACCGGACAGGAATTGGAAAGCACGATGAGAGCCAGCACCGACAAGACGCCTGACATTGGCCCCGCCAAACTGCGCATCCTGGCGCGCGCCGGGATTTGCGCCATGATGGCGATTGCTATTGCGGGCTGCGGCGGCAAGAAAGAGGCTCTCAAGTCCGATATCGCCGCATCCAAGATCACGACGATCGGCGTCAACAGCTATCTCTGGCGCGCCAGCCTCGATGCGCTGGCATTCATGCCGCTGCTGCAGACGGACAGCTCGGGCGGCGTGATCGTCACCGACTGGTACACCAATCCCAGGAATGCCGGCGAACGCATGAAGGTGACCGTAACGATCCTCGACCAGGATCTTCGTGCCGACGCGCTGCGCGTGACCGCTGCCCGTGAAGTCGCCCAGACCGGCGGCTGGGTCAGCGCGCCGGTAGAGGCTGCGACGGTGCAGAAGCTCGAAGACATCATCCTGACCAGAGCCCGCGACTTGCGCCGCAACGCAATCGGCGGTTGATCCGCCGGCTGGGAGCCAGTTTGACATGAGCGAGCGGTTCGATCCGACTCAGGTGGAAACGCGCTGGCAGCGGGTCTGGGAAGAGCGCGACTGCTTCCAGGCGGACACGGCCAGCGCGAAACCGCGCAGCTACGTGCTGGAGATGTTTCCCTATCCGTCGGGACGCATCCACATCGGCCACGTCCGCAACTATACGATGGGCGACGTACTCGCGCGCTACAAGCGGATGAAGGGTTTCGAAGTGCTCCACCCGATGGGCTGGGACGCTTTCGGCATGCCGGCGGAAAACGCGGCGATGGAAAAGGGCGTTCATCCCGGCGGCTGGACGCGCGACAATATCGAGGCGATGAAGAAGCAGCTGAAGCGACTGGGCTTCGCGCTCGACTGGAGCCGCGAGCTCGCGACCTGCGAGCCCAATTACTACGGGCAGGAACAGGCGCTGTTCCTCGACCTTTACGAAGCCGGACTCGTCTACCGCAAGGAAAGCGCGGTCAACTGGGACCCGGTCGACATGACGGTGCTCGCCAACGAGCAGGTGATCGACGGCAAGGGCTGGCGTTCGGGCGCCGAGGTCGAAAAGCGCAAGCTCAGCCAGTGGTTCCTGAAGATCACCGCCTTCGCCGAAGACCTGCTCGAAGGTCTGGGCGGGCTTGAGAACTGGCCGGAAAAGGTCAGGCTGATGCAGGAAAACTGGATCGGCAAGAGCCAGGGCCTGCGCTTTTCCTTCACCATCGCCGAACCCGCCGGGAATTGCCCGGACAGCTTCGAGGTCTTCACCACGCGTCCCGACACGCTGTTCGGCGCGAGCTTTGCCGCCATTGCTGCCGAACATCCCCTCGCGCTGGCGCTGGCCGAAAGCGATCCGAAGGCTGGTGACTTCATCGAACAGTGCCGAAGGGGCGGGACCACCGCTGCCGAGCTCGAGACCGCCGAAAAGCACGGCTACTATACCGGCCTGCGCGTCATCCATCCGCTCGACCCGGCGATCACGCTGCCTGTCTACATCGCCAATTTCGTGCTGATGGGTTACGGCACCGGGGCGATCTTCGGCTGTCCCGCGCACGACCAGCGCGACCTCG
>CAYPFE010000122.1:0-8053 GCA_964409895.1 uncultured Novosphingobium sp. | reverse complement strand
TCATAGGGCGCCCGGCCGCGCGTAGCGCAGCTTTCGAGCAAGCTCGACTGGAACCAGCCGCGATGTTGATCACTGCCTTCGAGATAGAGGTCGGCGGGCCACTGCAAATCCGGCCAGCGCCCCGATTCGAGCACGAAGGCGTGGGTCGAGCCCGAATCGAACCAGACGTCCAAAATGTCGGTGATGCGCTCGTAATCCTCGGCGTTGTGGTCGGGCCCGAGGAATTCCTGCGCGCGTTCGTCGGACCAGGCATCGACGCCGCCTTCGCGCACCGCCGCGACGATGCGGGCGTTGACTGCCGGGTCGTTCAGGTACTGGCCCGATTTCCGGTCGACGAACAGGGTGATCGGCACGCCCCAGGCGCGCTGGCGGCTCAACACCCAGTCCGGCCGACCCTCGACCATGCTGCCGATCCGGTTGCGGCCCTTGGCCGGCACGAAGCGGGTGTCGGCGATGGCCTGCATCGCCTTTTCGCGCAGCGTACCCGTTTCCGAGGCATTATCCATCGGCACGAACCATTGCGGCGTGCAGCGGAAGATGACTTTCTTCTTCGAGCGCCAGCTATGTGGGTAACTATGTTGATAATCAGTGGATGCGCTGAGCAAAGCTCCAGCCTGCTTGAGGTCGCTGCAGATCGGCCCGTCGGGCGCGTTGAAATTGGGATTGATCACCGCGCGGCGGCGCTCGTCCGCTCCGCCGAGCCACGGCCAGTCGTCGCGATAGACCCCGCCCGCATCGACGGCGAAAACCGGATCGATGCCATGCTTCTTGCACAGGAAAAAGTCGTCCTCGCCATGATCGGGCGCCATTTGGACCAGCCCGGTGCCGCTCTCGGTGGTGACGAAGTCCGAGCCATCGAGGAAGGGGCGGGAGCGGGTGTAGAAGTCGCTATCGGGAAAGGCCGAGGCCATCGGATGGCGGACCATGGTTCCGGCGAGCTCGGAGCCTTTGCCACGCCATAGCTCATCGAAATCGTAGAGCTTCACACCATGATGGGCTTCGAGGAACTTATGGTGTCGAATTCCAAAAATTTCGCGCAAAGGAGCAGCTAGCAAGACCTTTTGGTGCTCAACCGTTCCTGCATCGCTAGTTATCTGAATCGACGCCAACACATACTCAACATCCGCCCCATAGGCGATCGCCTGGTTGGTCGGGATGGTCCAGGGCGTGGTCGTCCAGACCACCGCATGGGCGCCGACCAGCTCCGGGATCGGGCTCTCGACGATCTCGAGCGCCACGTCGATCTGGGTCGAGACGATGTCCTCGTATTCCACCTCGGCTTCCGCCAGCGCGGTCCTCTCCACCGGCGACCACATCACCGGCTTGGAGCCGCGATAGAGCTGCCCGCTTTCGGCGAATTTCAGCAGTTCGGAAACGATGGTGCCTTCGGCCTCCGGGTCCATCGTCAGATAGGGGTTGTCCCAGTCGCCATTGACCCCGAGGCGCTTCAATTGCTCGCGCTGCGCGTCGACCCACTTCTGCGCATAGGCGCGGCATTCGGCGCGGAACTCGACCGGGTCGACCTCGTCCTTGTTCTTCTTTTTCTTGCGGTATTCCTCCTCGACCTTCCATTCGATGGGCAGGCCGTGGCAGTCCCAGCCCGGAACATAGGGCGCGTCCTTGCCCAGCAGCGTCTGGGTGCGGCAGACCATGTCCTTGAGGATGTGGTTCAGCGCATGGCCGATATGCATGTCGCCATTGGCATAGGGCGGGCCGTCATGGAGGATGAATTGCTCGCGGCCAGCCCGCGCCTCGCGGGTCTTCGCGTAAATGTCCTCGGCCTGCCAGCGCGCAAGGATGCCCGGCTCCTTCGCAGGCAAGCCGGCCTTCATCGGAAAATCCGTCTTCGGCAGGAAGACGGTGCTTCTGTAATCGCGCTTGTCGCTCATGGTGGGCCGCGCCTTAGCCGGGCGCGCGGCTTACTGCAATTGCGGCTTTTGCCCATGGTTCACTGACGTGAACCCATGCACCTCCCGCCCCGCCACCAATGATACCATTACGCATTGGTGGCCGGGCGGGGAGGCGGGGCGGGAGGTATGAGCCAAGCTTATCGAGCTTGGATATTACTGCTCATGCCCGCGCAGCCTGCGCCTGCGTTCGAGCACCTCGTCCTGAACCACGCTTTCCTCATAGCTGCGCTGGTCGAGATCGGGGTGGAGCGTCGGTCCGATGGTCCAGATATCGTCGACCAGCAGGAAGCCGTTGAAACTCCCCGGGACTTCGGGAAGCTGTTCGGGCAGGTCGATGCCGACGGGGCGGCCATGCTCGTCCTCGCGCGCGATGACGATGATCTTGGCGCCCACGGCATCCATCCGCGCGATTGTGCGGTTGGGCCAGCCGGCAAACGGCCATTGCGTGTCGAGCGGCACGACCAGCGTCCCGTTGCGGCACGAAGGCGGGGTGATCGCCAGCCAGCCGAGCCAGGCATAGGCGCGGGTGCAGGACCGCGCATCTTCCTCGCTGAACACCCATGCGTCCGGGAACGCCGTGCGCAGGGCTGCTGCTGCTTTGGGAGGCGCGTAAAAGCCGTCCCTGCGCGCACTGACGTTGCGTCCCGATTGTTTCAGCGCCTTGGCGAAGCGTTCGGCGGCTTTCGTGTCGTCCGTGGCCAGCCGGTAAAGCATAGGCTTCTCGCTGGCGGCTTCGACGGCCTCGTCGAGCGAGAGGATTCCGCCCCCGCCGCGCCCCCGGAACGGGAAGGTCTTGCCGCCATCGGCGGTCTAGCCATAGCCGGCGTCGAGCGCCTTCAGTCCGGCGAGGCTGTGTTCGGCAACCGGGCCCTTGCCGTCGGTGCGGCAATCGAGCGCCTCGTCGCCGAATGCGACGAATTGACCGTCGGATGTTTCCGCAATCGGCAATTCGACCATGCGCGCGCCGATGAACATCGCGGATTCGAGTGCTGCTTGCGAATTGTCGAGCAGCGAGTGGTAGGGCTGCTCGATGTGTGCCGCCGTGCAGTCGCCCGGCGCGATGGCTGCCCTGTCGAACCACTGGTGGATGCCGTCCTGCGCCAGCAGGCGCAACTTGCCCTGGGGCATGTCTGCAAGATGGTTGGCGTTGAGAAAGGTGAGGAGAAGAACGGTGGCGGCCAGAACGGTCGGTATCCAGCCTGCTAGTTTCTTCATCGCAGCAAGTCCCCCGCACGTTTACAATCGCGTTTCATTTGCGAAGTCAATTCGGAAAGTGAATCGAACTTCTTTTCTGGCCTCAGGAAGTGATGGAAAGAAACCTCTATTTCCTGACCATAGATGTCTTCTCTGAAGTCGAAGAAGAATGGCTCGAGCAATTCCTTGGGCGGATCGAAGGTCGGGCGGATACCGACATTGGCGGCGCCCTTGAATGTGCGCCCGTCGGCGAGTCTGCCCTTCACCGCGTAGATGCCAAAGCGGGGCCGCAGGTATGAGCCCATTTGCAGGTTTGCAGTCGGAAAGCCGATGGTGCGCCCGACCTTGTCACCGTGCTCCACTACGCCACGGATCGTATAGGGCCGGGTGAGCAGCCACAGCGCGGTGTCGCAATCGCCTTCCCGGATCGCTTCGCGGATGCGGCTCGAGGAAATCGGGCCGTGCATGTCGTGCACAGGTTCGACGCTGCGGGTTGCAATGCCAAGCCCGGCGCCCAGCGCCTTCAGGCTGTCGGCATTGCCGCTGCGGCCCTTGCCGAATGTGAAGTCCTGGCCGGTGACGACACCGGCGGTGTGCAGGTGCGAATGGATGATGTCCTGCACCCAGCGCTCTGCCGACATGCCGGCGATGGACGCGTCGAAATGGATCACCAGCATCGCGTCGGCACCTGCCTCGGCGAAAAGTTCCTGGCGCTGGTCCAGCGTCGTCAGGCGGAACGGCTCGGTGTCCGGGCGGAAATAGCGCATCGGATGCGGATCGAAGGTCGCGACGACTGCGGGCCGGCCTTCCTTGCGCGCCCAGTCGATGGCGGTGCCGACCACGGCCTGATGGCCCTGGTGGAAACCGTCGAAATTGCCCAGCGCGAGGATCGCGCCGTGCAGCTCGTCGGGAATGCGCTGGCGGTGGTCGAGACGAATCATGGCGGGTTTCGCCTATAAGGCCCGCTCGTAAGTGACGAAAGCATAAGCAGGACGGCCATCGCGCGCCACGTGTTCCTCGCGGGCCGCTTCGCGCCATTCACATTCCAATGGCGGGAGATGGGTGTCGCCCTCGTAGTCCGCATGGACCTCGGTCGCCTCGACCCGATTCGCGAGGGGAAGAAAGAGGGCGTAGATTTCCGCCCCGCCGACAATGGCGATCTCGCCATTGCCCGCAAGTTCCAGTGCTTCGTCGACGCTGCATGCCACTTCCGCGCCCTCGGCCCGCCAACCGGCATCTCGTGTCAGCACGATATGGCGGCGGCCGGGCAGTGGTGCGGGAAAGCTCTCGAAGGTCTTGCGCCCCATGATCATCGGCTTGTTCATGGTTAGCGCCTTGAAGCGCTTGAGGTCGGCGGGGATGTGCCACGGCAGCTTCCCGTCCAGCCCGATCGTGCCGTTGGCGGCGCGGGCGTAGATCAGGAACAACTCCTGCCTCACTCGATCACCAGCCGCGTAACATGACCCATCTTGCGGCCCGGTCGCGCGGCGGCCTTGCCGTAGAGATGCAGATGGTTGGCAGGGTCGGAGAGGATCTGCGGCCAGTCATGCGCAGCATCGCCAATCAGGTTCTTCATCTCCACCGCCTGTGCGGCCAGCGAGGTGTCGCCCAATGGCAATCCGCAGATCGCGCGGACGTGGTTCTCGAACTGGCTGGTGAGCGCGCCCTCGATCGTCCAGTGGCCGGAGTTGTGGACGCGCGGCGCCATCTCGTTGAACACGGGGCCATCGGAAGCGGCGAAGAATTCGCAGGTCAGCACGCCGACGTAATCGAGCGCTTCGGCGATCCGTGAGGCAAGCGCGCGGGCTTCGGCCTCCTGTTCGCGCACTCCGGCTGTTGCGGGGACGGATGATGTCGCCAAGATGCCGCTTTGGTGGTCGTTTTGTGGCGTGTCCCAGTAGCGGATATCGCCGTCTTCCGAACGGCAAAGGATCACCGAGAATTCCGCGAAGAAGTCGATAAAACCTTCGTATACGAGGCCACTCGCCGGAATGTCGAATGCAAGCGCCCCGTCCTCCTTGTTGATGCGCCATTGGCCCTTGCCGTCATAGCCATCGCGCCTTGTCTTGAAGATGCCGGGCACGCCAATCCGTGTGACTGCCGCCGAAAGGTCGGCATCATTGTCCACGGCGGCGAACGGCGCGGGAGAACCCCCAAGCTTGCCGACAAAAACCTTTTCGCTCAGCCGATCCTGCGCGATCTCCAGCGCGCGGGGGTGGGGGTGCAGCGGAACATCGCCCAGCGCGGAGAGCGGGGCAACAGGCACATTCTCGAACTCGTAGGTGACAACCGCGCAATCGGTTGCAAAACGCGCCATTGCTTCGGCGTCGTCCCAGGCGGCGCAGGTGAAGGCGGCGCTGACCTCGGCGGCGATGCTGTCGGCCTCCGGGGCATAGATGTGGCAGCGGTAACCCAGCTGGGCAGCGGCCATGGCAATCATCCGGCCCAGCTGTCCGCCGCCGAGGATGCCGATGGTCTCGCCCGGGGGAATCATCGGATTCCGGTCACTCGGTCGTCGGCCGCTCGGCGACCCCGGCGGTCTGTTCCGCACGAAAGGCCTTGAGCCGATCGGCCAGCGCTTCGTCGCTTGTGGCGAGGATCGCGGCGGCGAGCAGCCCCGCGTTCTTCGCGCCTGCCTCGCCGATCGCCAGCGTGCCGACCGGAACGCCTGCGGGCATCTGCACGATCGATAGCAGGCTGTCCTGCCCCGACAGCGCACGCGACTGCACCGGCACCCCCAGCACGGGCAGGTGCGTCATGCTCGCGACCATGCCCGGCAGATGTGCCGCTCCGCCAGCGCCGGCGATGATCACCTTGAAGCCCTCGCCGGCCGCCCCTTGCGCGAATGCGACAAGCCGTTGCGGGGTGCGATGGGCCGAGACGATCCGCGCGTCGTATTCCACGCCCAGCGCGTCCAGCATGTCGGCCGCGCATTTCATCGTCGGCCAGTCGGACTGGCTACCCATGACGATCGCGACCCGTGCCCCCATCTCAGCGCTCCGACAGGTAGTAACGCTCGGACGCCGCTAGAGTGTCGTCGAGCTCATAGATGATCGGCTGACCGGTCGGGATTTCGAGGCCGGCGATCTCGTCGTCCGATATGCCGGAAAGATGCTTGACCAGCGCGCGCAGCGAGTTGCCGTGCGCGGAGATGATGACCGTCTCACCGGCCCTCAGCTGCGGCACGATTGCGGCTTCGTAATAGGGCAGCACGCGCGCGATCGTGTCCTTGAGGCTTTCGGTGCGCGGCACGGCTACGCCGGCGTAGCGCGGGTCGCCTGCGAGATCGAATTCCGACCCCGCCTCCAATTCGGGCGGCGGCGTATCGAAACTGCGCCGCCAGATCTTGACCTGCTCGTCGCCGTGCTTGGCGGCCGTCTCTGCCTTGTTGAGGCCGGTGAGCCCGCCATAGTGGCGCTCGTTGAGCCGCCAGTCCTTGGTTTCCGGGATCCACAGGAGGCCCGCTTCCTCGAGCGCCAGGTGCAGTGTACGGATCGCGCGGGTCTGTACGGAGGTGAAGGCCACGCTCGGAAGCATGCCCTTTGACTTGAGCAATTGCCCTGCCGCGCGGGCCTCGGCCACGCCCTTTTCGGTGAGATCGACGTCCCACCAGCCGGTGAAGCGGTTTTCGAGGTTCCACTGGCTCTGGCCGTGGCGGACGAGGATCAGGCGAGGCAAGTTGGTTGGCTCCGTTGCTCAGGTACCGCACTCTCGGGCGGCAGGCCGCAGGCCCTAGCTTTTCGGGGGCGAATTGGGAAGGGGGTCAGGCTCACTATGCTCTGGCTTGTGTCCGGCTCCCTGCGCGCGCGCCTGCGACTTGCGGCGCCGGAGGTTTTCGCGCAGCTTTGCCGCGAGCCGTTCCTCGCGCGTCGCGGAATTGCCGTTAGAGGTCATCGTGGTGTCCTGCATGCGGCTTGGCAAAAGCGCAAGCTTGGCTTGACATTGCACTGCGCGCGGCCAATAGCGCGCGCCGGCACGGAACCGACGGTTTGCCTGCGCTGCTGTAGCTCAGTGGTAGAGCGCACCCTTGGTAAGGGTGAGGTCGGGAGTTCAATCCTCCCCAGCAGCACCATGTTTTCAATGGCTTAGTCTGAGAAAGACAGCGCTCCATGAAAAAAGCATGAAAAAGCGCATGTGCGCGACAGCTGCCAATGCGCCTAACAAAAACAGGGTGATAGGCGACTATTCGAAGCGTGCATTGCTTGTCCAAGCGGTGCTACATGTTGAGAGACCTGGAACCGGTCACCAATGGCGTGGGAGAGGGACCCAAGGGGGTATACCGCTGCCTCTATGACAGGTCAGCCTATGTGCCCGCTTGAAGAATTACAGTTCTGCAAATTCCAGGTAGAACCTCCCAGTTCAGGTCTGACGCTTTGCCGAAGGCTCAGCTGTCTTTGCTTAGGAAATCAGTCTAGTTCAAACGCGCTTCGATAATCCTTTATCAGTGCTGGGTCCTGAAATTCCTTCTTAAGCAGGCAATTGCCTACCACTAACATATCTGCATCTGTACCCATAAAGCATCGGAAGGCATCTTCCGGCGAACATACAATAGGTTCACCTCGCACGTTGAAGCTGGTGTTCACTATGACGGGACAGCCGGTAACTTCCTTGAATCGTGCAATGAGAGCATGAAACCGTGGGTTCGTTTCTTGATGCACGGTTTGAATTCGGGCTGAATAATCAACGTGTGTCACCGCCGGGATCGTTGAGCGGGTCACGTCTAGACTGCTTATGCCGATTCGAGCCTTCTCCTTTGCCGTCAACGTGATGCGTTTGCTTGCTCTTACCTCTGCTACAATCAGCATATACGGACTGTCGGTGGCAAGCTCGAACCACTCTTCAAGGTCGTTGCGTAACACTGATGGTGCGAACGGGCGAAAGCTCTCGCGGTACTTGTGTCTTAGCCCCCTAGAACTGTGCCACTGTGTTTTCGAGGAAGGAGCATGAGA
>CAYPFE010000121.1:0-8065 GCA_964409895.1 uncultured Novosphingobium sp. | reverse complement strand
CCGGATCGTCGCACTCGGGATTGTCGAAGGCGCAATGCGGGACGATCGAGGGGAAGCGCGGGTCGGAATCGAAGCCAGCCCAGACGATGATCTGCTCACTCGTCAGATCGGGATAGTGATACCAGCGGTGCGCCGGGTTGAAGCGGAACAGCGAGTTCTGGTGATAGACCTCCTCGTCGGGCGGTCCCCAGTGGGTCATGCTCGGCAGTAGGTCCGAGATCGCGACCGTATTGGGATCGCAGATCGCCAGCGGCCGGCTTTGCGGGGGCGGCGAGACGAGGCGCCACATGTTGAACACGGCGAAGCGCTTCGAAAGGCGCTCTTCGGCCAGCTCCGCGTCGATCTCGTGGATGTGGCGGCCGATACTCGCGGCGGTGTAGTCATTGTGGCAGAAGCTCACCGTCCCGTAGCCGCCATCCATCTTCGTACTGCCGAAGCCGAGCCCGTTGGCGGTGACCACCGCCTCCTTCGCGCCGGTGAACCCCTTGGCGAGGTCGATCATTTCAGCCGCATAGGGTTCGAGCCAGCTGCCCGCCTCGTCGTAGTCGGAAATCGCGCTGGCGTGGTCGATACAGGCGAAGCCGTGGGCTGCGAGCTGCGCGCCGCCCGGAATTTCGGCCGCGTCATGGATGTCGACCTCGCGGAAGTCCCACTTGAGGTTGTTGCGCCGTTCGGCGTGGATCACCGCCGAGACCGGATAGGCGACGGCCGGCGCGATATAGCCCAGTTTCGCCCTGATCGGCGCGTGCATGGCGTCCCCTCCTGCGTTCAGCTCACTCCAAGAGGTCGAGCGGGGCGATCTCGCGATTGACCTCGCCGATCTTCTTGCCGCCCTCGAAACGGCCGAGGCCGTAATCGCCCTTGATCGTGGTGCGCTGCATGCGGCGCGGGCATTTCGGATGGCAGCCTTCCACCGAGTGCAGCACGCGCCAGTTGTCCCAGATCACCATGTCGGTGGGCTTCCAGTCGTGCCAGTAGCCCCTGGCCGTGCGGTTCACTTCCTGGCAGATATCCTCGAACAGCGCGTCGCCTTCTGCGTCCTCGTGATTCTCGATGCCTTCGGCGGAAAAGCCGGAGACATGCATCACCTTCTGACCGTCGGAACGCGTCCACACCATCGGATGTAGCGCGCGCGGGAAGATCGCGGCTTCCTGCACCGTCGCCACCATCGCCGGGGTGTCGCCTTTGACTTCGAAAGTGCGGCCAAAGCGCATCTGCGTCAGCCGCGTGTCGAGCGTGTAGATGGCGGTCAGCTCCTCGGCCTTCGCCCGCAGCTCGGGATCGAAATCGGCGTAGATCTGGATGCCGTCGGCAAAGCCGGTGCGCCCCTTCTCGGGCGGGATGATCACCGCGCGCAGCACGCCGGCGCGGTTCAGTTCGTCATTGTATGTGTGGTCGAAATGCCAGGGCAGCCAAGACTGGCGCGGCTCGCCGTTGACGATCGGGACGCCGTGGAATTCCTCGTTGGTCTCGTCCGGTGTGCGGTAGAGGTCGATGACGCCGACGTCCTCTTCCTCGGCGGCGCGCGGCACCGTCTTGGTCGGATGATCCTTGATCGGGCCGAACACGCGGGAAAGTTCGAGATGCATCTTGGAGCTCGGCTCCATGTTCTCGAACACGATCACGCCACGCTCCTCAAACAGCGCGTTGAGCCGCGCGCGCAGTTCCTCGTCATGGATATTGTCCCAGGTGACGCCGTCGACCACGGCGCCGAAGCTGTAGTCGCCCGGAAGGTCGCGAATGGTAATGCCTGCCATGTCCTCTAATCCCTTGGTCGCACCGCATGGATGCCTGATGCCATGCCCATAGCGCGATCGGGCGGCGAAGGGAATCACGGACTTGTCACTCTGCGGGCATCAACACTTGCTTTGACAGGGCCTCGCCTTGCTGCATACGATGATGCACCGGGCGAAACGGCAACCGGGAGAGAGAGGCTGGAGGCGGCGATGGCGATCAAGGCGCATCATCCCCTGACGCGGGCGGACTACGAGGCTGAAGGGCCGAACGCCGTACGCGTCAACGACGGCGGCAAGTGGGGCCTGTTCGACCGCACCGGCGGCTGGATCGAGGGCGAACTGCGCCACTGCGATCCGCAGATGTGCATCTGGCTGGCGGGCCTCGCCCATGTCGAGGCCCGGGACGAAGCGGAGAAAGCAACATGAGCGAACTTGGCCGGGCCGGCATGAAGGCCGAGAAAATCCGCCGCAGTCCCGGCATTTCCTATCAGGAATTGCTGGATGCCGACACGCGGCCCGTGCCTGCCCATCTTCGCGTCGATACCGCAGCCTGGCTCGGCGATCACGACATCCCGGTCGAACGCTATATCGATGCGAAGTATCACGAGCTCGAAAAGGAGAAGCTCTGGCCCAGGGTCTGGCAGGCGGCCCTGCGCGAAGAGCGCATCCCCAATGTCGGCGACGCCGACGTCTACGACATCAACGACACTTCGATCCTGCTGATCCGTACCGGTCCCGACACGGTAAAGGGCTTCTACAACGCCTGCCTGCACATGGGCCGCCAGCTGGTCGACGGGCCTTGCAACAAGGCGGAGATCCGCTGCTCCTACCACGGCTTCTGCTGGCGCACCGACGGCAAGCTCAAGCACATTCCGGGCATGTGGGACTTCCCCAATATCGACCCGCGCACGATGGACCTGCCGGAAGTGAAGGTGGAGCTGTGGAACGGCTGGATCTTCATCAACATGGACCCGGATGCCGAGCCGCTCGAAAGCTATCTCGGCGAGGTCTATCATCACTGGGACGCCTATTCGCTCGCCGACCGTTACACCGCCGTGCATGTGATGAAGGTCATCCGCTGCAACTGGAAGGTCGGGCAGGAAGCCTTCATGGACGCCTTCCACCTTGTTGCCTCCCACCCGCAGATCCTGGCGGCGGCAGGCGACGACAACACGCAATACGATATCTTCGGAAAGTGCTCGCGCGCGATCACGCCCGCAGGCACGCCCAGCCCGCATCTCAACTGGACGCCAACCGAGAACGAGATCGCCGCCAACGTCTACAAGCCAAGGGATTCGACCGGCGGTATCGAGGTTCCCGAAGGCATGACTTATCGCGAATACGGCGCTGCTGTCGGCCGCGAGGAATTGCGCAAGGTGATCGGCGACAAGGCCGATGATCTGTGCGATTCCGAAGTGATGGATTCGTTTTACTACACGCTGTTTCCTAACTTCCACCCATACCTTTCGTACAATCAGGTGCTGCAGCGCTTCAAACCCTGGGGCGACCGCCACGACATGTGCACCATGGAAGTGATGTACATGAGGCCTTTTTCGGGCGAACGCCCGCCGCCTGCGAAAATGACATTCCTCGGGCCTGACCAGAGCTTCCTCGACGCGCCGGAACTGGGTGCGGCAGGTGCGCTGATCGCGCAGGACGAATGGAATCTCGAAAAGGTTCAGAAGGGGATGCATACGCTGAGGAAGACCAAGCCCGGCGTCACCATGGGCATCTACCAGCACACCCAGGTCCGCCATTTCCATAATGTCTACGAGCAATATCTCGGGCTGGAGCGTTGACGCGCAGCCCCATGGAGGAGAATTGAGTTGGCGATCATGATCACCGGGGGAACCGGGTTTCTCGGCTCCTACATCGCCCGCTATCTGGTGAGCGAGCAGGGCCGCGACGATATCGTGATCTTCGACCGCGGCCCCGACCACGACCGCATCGCCGATATCGCCGGGAAGGTGAAGGTGGTGCAGGGCGACGTCCAGGAGCCGAGCGATCTGATCGCGGCGATCCAGGCGCATGATGTCGACGCCATCGTCCACATGGCCTTCATCGCCGGAGTCGAGGAGCCGGGCCGGGCGCTGCCCTACCTGCGCTTCCAGACCATGGCGACCGCCACCGTGTTCGACTGCGCGCGGCTGATGGGCATCAAACGGGTAGTCAACGCGAGTTCGCATGCCGTCTATACTCACCGCGAGGATGGCAAGGCGGTCACCGAGGACGAGCCACTGCGCCCGAGCGGCGGGCTGTACGGCGCCTGCAAGGTCTGGACCGAGCACGTCGCCGACAATTACAACCAGCGTTACGGGATGGAGATCATCTCGCTGCGGCTGCAATCGGCATACGGCATCGGCCGGGTCGACCGGGCGAAGACCTGGACCGGCGGGTTGCTCAACACCAGCGGATGGAAGCAGCCCAACTACCGCGCCAATGCCGAACTGTCGGTGATGGGCCGCCCGGTCGTCATGCCGCCCGACGAACAGATGGACGATTTCCTCCACGCGTTCGATACGGCCCAGGCGGTGTGGCTCGCCGCGACTGCGCCCATGCCAGAGCACGCCGTGTTCAACGTCAGCAACGAGCACCGCCCGATCGGGGATTACACCCGCATCCTGCGTGAGCTACTGCCCGATGCCGATATCAGCGTCAGCGACACAGTCCGCACCAGCCTGACGCTGCTCGACAACAGCCGGATTCGCAAGGAGCTGGGCTTCACGCCGCAATACACGCTGGAAAAGGGGCTGGCGGAATATGTCGCCGACGTCAGGCGGCGGCTCGGGCGCAACGAAAATGCGGGTGAAGGGAGCAGCACATGAAGGTCTGGGGCGACAAATATCTTGGCAATCCTGTCCGCGTATCGATTTTCGCGCTGGAAAAGGGGCTCGACCTCGAGTTTATCCCGGTCAACCTGTTCGCGGGCGAGCACAAGACGCTGGAATTCCTGGCGAAAAGCCCGACCGCGCAGATCCCGGTGCTCGAACTAGACGATGGCACCTGCATTTCCGAAACCGTGGCGATCTGCCGCTATCTCGAACGGCTGCACCCCGAGCCGGCCTTGATGGGCCGCACGCCGCTGGAGGAAGCGGTGATCGAGATGTGGAACCGCCGCGTCGAATTCGGCTTCGCCGACGCCGCCCGGCAGGTGTTCCGCCACACCGCCGAATTCGTGAAGGTGCTGGAACCGGTGCAGCTGCCCGAATGGGCGGACCTCAACCGCCCGCGCCTCGTCGAGGGGCTGGAGGTGATGGAAGGACAGCTGGCGAAGCAGCGGTATCTGGCGGGCCCGGATTTCACGATTGCGGACATCACCGCGATCATGCCGTTCGGCATCCTCGAGAGGGTCGGAATGGAGATACCGGATGACTGCCCCTCGGTCCGCCGCTGGCACGACGAAGTCATGGCAAGGCCTTCGGTAGCCGCGATCCTGACGCCGCCGGAGGAAAGGTGATTACTCGCCACTTCGAACGCGCCATCGACAGATATGTCGCGCTTGCGACGCTGGAAGTGGATTGGCGGACTGGGAAGAGCTGTGGCGGGGGTTGCAGGTGAGCGGGCGCATAGGCCACCCCAATTCGTCACCCCGGACTTGCCTGCCCCTGCGCAGGCAGGGGATCCGGGGTCCAGCTGCCTTTTTGAGCATGACAGAAGAAAAGCCGAATCCCGGGTCAAGCCCGGGATGACGGGAGCAATGCAATGAAAATCGGATCGTAGCGAACTGCGCTACTTCCTCATGTCCTTGGGAGCGGGCCGCTTCATCCAGCTCTTGCCGTCCTTCTCCGATGACCATGGATTGACGAGGTCCCAGCGCTTGCCGGCGAATTTGTCGCCGTCAGCGGTGGTGGCGAGGTTCTGCCTCACCCGCCGCCGCAGCTTGCGCGCCGCCATCGCCTTCCACCGCGCATCGCTGGCGGCAGTGGTGATGCCTGTAATCGGCGTCTTGCGGCGTGAACGTGACATGGCACGGCTCAGGCGGCGGCGTAGATCGCCGGGCGATAGCGTGGTTCGGGAATCGGCAATCCGCCATTGCGGGCAGATTCGAGCCAGCCTTCCATGGCAAGCCGTGCTTCGGCCAAAGCCTCCTCGGGCGTGTCGCCGAATGCGGAGCAAGGCTTCAGGTCCGGAACGTTGGCCACCCAGCAGCCATCGCGATCCGACCAGAAGAGATTGATATGATACCGCGGGTCCATCAGTCTTTCAGTGCAAGCCCATACTCCTCGATCATATCAAGGAATTGTTCGATCTGGTAGGGCTTTGCTTCCCCTCCGCGCGGCTGGATGCTCAGCCGCTTGGGGACGTCCCGGTGTTTGAAGATGTGATGGCTGCCTCGAACTATGTGCAGCAACCATATATTGCAGTCCGAAGAGGTAGGCCAACATGAAGACCGGCCATTTCCACCCATTAGCTTGTGAATTTTTTCTGTATCACCGTCCCCACTTCCGCTGCGTCTTGCCAAACCGCAGCTTGCGCGTCCCCGGCCGCCCTTCCGTCGCCCGGCCCCTGACAGGCGCGCGGTGCTCCGCTTCCGGCAGGCCCAGCTCCTCGGCTTCCAGCCGCCGGATTTCGTCCCGCAGCCTGCCGGCTTCCTCGAACTCCAGGTCCGCGGCCGCCTCGCGCATCCTCTTCTCCAGGTCCTCGATATAGGCGCGCAGGTTGTGGCCGACGAGTTCCACGCGCTCGTCGTCGCCGAGGTCCACCGTCACGCCGTCGCGGCTGGCGGTGTCGGCGACGATGTCGGCGATGCGGCGCTTGATCGAGGCGGGGGTGATGCCGTTGGCGAGGTTGAACTCGTGCTGCCTCTCGCGCCGCCGTTCGGTTTCGGCCATGGCGCGTTCCATGCTGCCTGTGATGCGGTCGGCATAGAGGATCACGCGGCCGTCGACATTGCGCGCCGCCCTGCCGATCGTCTGGATCAGCGACGTCTCGGAGCGCAGGAAGCCTTCCTTGTCGGCGTCGAGGATGCACACCAGCCCGCATTCAGGAATGTCGAGCCCCTCGCGCAGCAGGTTGATGCCGACGAGCACGTCGTAGACACCCCGGCGCAGGTCGCGGATCAGCTCGATGCGCTCCAGCGTCTCGACGTCTGAGTGCATGTAGCGCACCTTTACGCCCGCCTCGTGCATGAATTCGGTGAGGTCCTCGGCCATGCGCTTGGTCAGCGTGGTGACGAGCGTGCGGTAGCCGAGCTTGGCGGTGGCGTTGCATTCGGCGATGCAGTCCTGCACCTGATCCTCGACCGGGCGGACTTCCACCGGCGGGTCGATGAGGCCGGTGGGGCGGATCACCTGTTCGGCAAAGACGCCGCCCGTCTCCTCCATTTCCCAGCCGCCGGGCGTGGCCGAGACGCAGAAGGTCTGCGGGCGCATCGCGTCCCACTCGTTGAAGCGCAGCGGGCGGTTGTCGATGCAGCTGGGCAGGCGGAAGCCGTATTCGGCGAGCGTCAGCTTGCGCCGGTGGTCGCCGCGCGCCATGCCGCCGACCTGCGGCACCGTCTGGTGGCTCTCGTCGACGAACAGCAGCGCGTTGTCCGGCAGATATTCGAACAGCGTCGGCGGTGGTTCGCCCGGCAGGCGGCCGGTGAGGAAGCGCGAATAGTTCTCGATCCCGGCGCAACTGCCGGTCGCCCCGATCATCTCGAGGTCGAAATTGGTGCGCTGCTCCAGCCGCTGCGCTTCCAGCAGCCGGCCCTCGGCTTCCAGCTCCTTCAGCCGCTCGGAAAGCTCGAATTTGATCGCTTGCGTCGCCTGCTTCATCGTCGGGCCGGGCGTGACATAGTGCGAGTTCGCATAGATCCGCACCTTGTCGAGCGGTGCGCCCCTGGTGCCCGTCAGCGGGTCGAACTCGCTGATCTCCTCGATATCGTCGCCGAAGAAACTGATGCGCCAGGCCATGTCCTCGTAATGGCTCGGGAAGATTTCGAGATTGTCACCGCGCACCCGGAAATTGCCGCGCGCAAAGGCATGATCGTTGCGCTTGTACTGCAGCGCCACGAGCTTGCGGATGATCTCGCGCTGGTCGGAGGTCTTGCCCGCCTCGATATCGAACACCATCGCCGAATAGGTTTCGAGGCTGCCGATGCCGTAGAGGCACGAGACGCTGGCGACGATGATGACATCGTCGCGTTCGAGGAGCGCGCGGGTGGCCGAATGGCGCATCCGGTCGATCGCCTCGTTCACGCTCGATTCCTTCTCGATATAGGTATCAGAACGGGGGACGTAGGCTTCGGGCTGGTAATAGTCGTAGTAGCTGACGAAATACTCGACCGCGTTTTCGGGGAAGAAGCTCTTGAATTCGCCGTAGAGCTGGGCAGCGAGAATTTTGTT
>CAYPFE010000120.1:0-8085 GCA_964409895.1 uncultured Novosphingobium sp. | reverse complement strand
CGACAAGGCCGGGACTTCGGTCCGCAACGCCATCTACCCGGAATACAAGGCAAACCGCCCGCCGCCGCCGGAAGACCTGGTGCCGCAATTCCCGCTGATCCGCGATGCGACCCGCGCCTTTTCGCTGGCCTGCATCGAGGAAGACGATCTCGAGGCGGACGATCTGATTGCGTCCTATGCGCGCGCCGCTGCGAAGCAGGGCTGGGCCGTTACCATCGTATCGTCCGACAAGGACCTGATGCAGCTCGTCGGTCCTGACGGCGCGGGCCATATCGACATGCTCGATACGATGAAGAACCAGCGGATCGATATTCCCGAAGTCGAAGAGAAATTCGGCGTGCCGCCCGCCAAGGTCGGCGATGTGCTGGCGCTGATGGGTGACTCGGTTGACAATATCCCGGGGGTCTATGGCGTTGGCCCGAAGACCGCGACCAAGCTGATCCAGGAGCATGGCGACCTCGAAACGGCTCTGGCTGCCGCGCACGAGATGAAGACGTCCAAGCTCAAGGAGCGGCTGATCGAGCAGGCCGAGATGGCGCGGCTGAGCCGGGTTCTGGTGGAGCTCAAGCAGGATGCGGCGCTTCCCATGGCGCTCGACGATTTCAAGCTCGACGCGATTCCGCCCGAACCGCTCGCGGCCTTCCTCGAAAAGCACGGCTTCACCAGCCTGCTGAAACGGCTCGACACCGGGGCCGGTAGCCCCGAACGGGCAACCCAGCTCAATCCGGCGAAACCGGTGACCGAGGGGGCGGGGCCCGACGAGGGTGCGGCACGCCAGTCGCTCGAAGACCTGCCGGCCATCGACCATGCGGCATACGAGTGCGTCACCACGCTCGAAGCGCTCGACGCATGGATCGAGCGCTGCTTGTCCGCGCGGGTCGTCGGCTTCGATACCGAGACCAGCAGCCTTGATGCGATGCAGGCCTCTCTCGTCGGTGTCAGCCTGGCGGTGGGGCCCGGCGAGGCCTGCTATATCCCGCTGGGCCACGGCGGCACCGACATGTTCGCCGAGAAGCCCGAACAGGTGCCGCTGGACGAGGCGCTGGCCCGGCTCAAATCGCTGCTCGAAAGCGACGCGGTGCTGAAGGTCGGGCAGAACATCAAATACGACCTCAACGTCATGGCCCGGCACGGAATCGCTGTCGCACCCATCGACGACACCATGGTCATCAGCTTCTGCATGGACGCCGGGCGCAGCCAGGACGGGATCGGCGGCGGCCATGGCATGGACGAGCTTGCCGAGCGTCACCTCGGTCACACCTGCATCGCCTTCAAGGACGTCTGCGGTACCGGCAAAAAGGCGATCAGTTTCGCCGAAGTCCAGCTCGACAAGGCCACTGCCTATGCCGCCGAGGACGCCGAGGTCACCTGGCGACTCCACCGCCTGCTCAAGCCCCGCCTGCCCGACGAAGGCGGCACCCGCATCTACGAGCGCGTCGACCGGCCGCTGATCCCGGTGGTGGCCGGGATGGAACGCCACGGCATCAAGGTCGACCGCGAGAGGCTGGCGCGCTTGTCTTCGGGCTTCGCCGAGGAAATCGGCAAGCTGGAGGCCGAAATCCATACGCTCGCGGGCGAGGAGTTCACTATCGGCAGCCCCAAGCAGCTAGGCGATATCCTGTTCGACAAGATGGGCCACAAGGGCGGGCGCAAGGGCAAGAGCGGGCAATATTCAACCGACCAGGGCGTGCTCGAAAAGCTCGCGGGCGAAGGCGTCGAAATGGCCGGCAAGGTGCTCGAATGGCGCCAGCTTTCCAAGCTGCGCTCGACCTATACCGAAGCGCTGCAGGCGGCGATCAATCCGGAGACGCAGCGTGTCCACACTAGCTATTCGCTGGTCGGCGCGCAGACCGGGCGGCTGTCGTCGACCGATCCGAACCTGCAGAACATCCCCATCCGCACCGAGATCGGCCGCCAGATCCGCGACTGCTTCGTTGCCGAGGAAGGCAATGTCCTGCTTGCCGCCGACTACAGCCAGATCGAGCTGCGCCTTGCCGCCCACATGTGCGACGTGCCGACGCTGAAAGAGGCTTTCGAGGCCGGCGAGGACATCCACGCGCGCACCGCGACCGAAATGTTCGGGACCGTCGACCGCGACACCCGCGCGCGCGCCAAGACGATCAATTTCGCGATCCTCTACGGCATCTCGCGCTGGGGTCTCGCCGGGCGGCTGGGCACCGAGCCCGAGGAGGCGCAGGAGATGATCGACCGCTATTTCGAACGCTTTCCGGGCATCCAGCGCTATATCCACGAGACTTTGGAGACGGTGCGCGAGCACGGCTATTCGCAAACGCTGTTCGGCCGCAAGACCTGGTTCCCCCGGATCAATTCTAAGAACCAGGCCGAGCGCCAAGGCAGCGAGCGCGCCGCGATCAACGCGCCGATCCAAGGCACCAGCGCGGACATCATCAAGCGGGCGATGGCGCGGATGATGCCGGCGCTTTCGGAGGCAGGGCTCGGCCATGTCCGCATGCTGCTGCAGGTGCACGACGAACTGGTGTTCGAGCTGCCCGAAGGCGATGTCGCTGCGGCCTCGCCGGTGATAGAGCGGGTCATGGCGGATGCGGCGCTACCCGCGGTCAGGCTGGACGTTCCACTTGGCGTGGAGATCGGGACGGGCCTGAGTTGGGGGGCGGCTCACTAGCCGCGCGAATGTGCCCTAGTCGCACTCCACCAGCACGTTCGAGATCACGAAGGTCGAGACGTTGGGCTCCCATTCGATCTCCGGCCGAGAGGCGAGCCGGATGCCGGGGACGCGCAGCAGGCGGTCGAGCAGGAACAGCGTTTCGTTGATCGCCAGCGGCGAGCCGGGGCAGCGGTGGACACCGTTGCCGAAGCTCATCATCGGGGCCTGATCGCCAAGCCGATCCTTGCGCTTGAGGTCGATCGCATGCGGGCACTCGCCAACCGCCGAAGCATCGTGGTTGGCATGGCGGATGCTGACGCCATAGGTCTGGCCGGGCCTGAAATCCTCCTTTGCGGCTTCCGCAAGGTCTTCGGGCGCGCGGCGGTAGAGTGTCGAGACGATCGGGTCTAGCCGCAGCAGCTCTTCCATGATGCCGACCTTGCCGTCGTAATCGGCTGCCAGGAACGCATCCTTGAGCCAGGGCTTTTCCAGCATGTGCCAGGCGGCAAGCGAGATGAACTCGCGCGTCGTCTGCATGCCCGCCCCACACAGCATCATCACGTCGGCAAGGATCGCGGTATTGGAGTAATTCTCCTGCACCAGCCGGGTGATGACGTCGTCCTGCGGCTCTTTGGCCCTGGCCTTCATCGTCGGCTTCACATCCTTGCGCATGAAGATCATCATGTTGATGACCCCTTGCAGCTTGGCCGCCTTCAGCCGCCATCCGGTCAGCGTGTGCATCTTCGTACGATAGAGGCAGCGCTCGATCCTCCGGGCGGTCTGCTTCATCTGCGCGCGAGTTTTGCCGCGGGTCACTCCGATCAGTTCACCGACGAGTGTGACCGCCATCTGCCAGGACGCCTCATCGACGCGCAGCTTCTTGTCGCGTTCCAGCTCGCCGACCAGTACATCGGCGGTCTGGCGCATCAGCGGCTCGAAATGCTCCTTGATGTAGCGCGGAGAGAAATAGCTGGTGATGTGCTTGCGGCGGTCGCGGTGGAGCTTGCCGTCCAGGAAGATCAGCGGGATTTCCTCAGGCTTGAAACGCTGCTGCACGGAGGCGTCGAGTCCGTCCTGGATCAGGTGCGGGCTGCGCAGGATCGCCTTGACGCTGTCGGCATCGCGACGGATTTCGGCATGCGGTTTGAACAGCACGCCGTCTTCATAGAGCTGCGCCGTCTTGCGGTCGTCGCGGGCTGGGTCGAGGCTTGCCGCTTCAGTCGCCATGCTTCTGGTCCCGTGTCGATTCTACCATTCCGGGCGCGAGGAAGCCGATCGGCTCGACCTGGCGGGCACGCTTTTTCAACTCTCCCTTCATCTTAGCGTATTCTCCTTCCATTTCCGGCGTGACCGATGCGCGGGCGTCTTCCAGCGCTTCTTTGAAGTCGGCCCTGATCACGGTGGTTGCATCGGCGCCCCGGCTGCGGATCGCGACCATGCCGGCACGGCGGACGACGTCCTCGAGGTCGGCGCCAGTGAAGCGATCGGTTTCCGCAGCAATCGCGTCGAGGTCGACATCGTCGGCGAGCGGCATCTTCGCCGTGTGGATCCTCAGGATATGCTCGCGTCCCGCCTTGTCGGGCGTGCCGACATAGACAAGCTCGTCCAGCCTGCCGGGCCTCAGGATCGCAGGGTCGACCAGTGCGGGCCGGTTGGTCGCGCCGATCACCACAACCGACTGCATTTCCTCCATCCCGTCCATTTCCGCGAGCATGGTGTTGACGACGCGGGCGGTCACCTGCGGCTCGCCCAGCGATCCGCTGGCGCCGCGCGCCGGCACCAGGCTGTCGATTTCGTCGATGAAGATCACGCAGGGCGCGACCTGGCGGGCGCGGGCGAACAGGCGTGCGATCTGCTGTTCGCTCTCGCCGTACCATTTTGACAGCAGGTCGGACGACTTGATTGAGATGAAATTGGCTTCGGCTTCCTTGGCTACCGCCTTGGCCAGCAGCGTCTTGCCGGTGCCCGGTGGGCCGTAGAGCAGGAAGCCTTTGGCCGCGCGGATGCCAAGGCGGTGGAAGGCCTCCGGATTCCTGAGCGGCAGCTCGATACCTTCCTTGAGCCGCTCCTGCGCCTCGTCGAGCCCTCCGATATCGTCCCAGCCGATATCGGGCATCTGGACCATTACTTCGCGCATGGCCGAGGGCTGCACGCGCTTCAGCGCCTCGACGAAATCGTCGCGTTCGACGCATAGCGTTTCCAGCACTTCGGCGGGGATCGTCCGTTCCTCGAGATCGAGCTTGGGCATGATCCGCCGTACCGTCTCGATCGCCGCCTCGCGGGAAAGTGCCGCGATATCGGCGCCAACGAAACCGTGCGTGGTGCGCGCAAGCTCCTTGAGGTCGACTTCCTTGCCCAGCGGCATGCCGCGAGTGTGGATCGCGATGATCTCCCGCCTGCCGGCTTCGTCCGGCACGCCGATCACGATTTCGCGGTCGAACCTGCCCGGCCGCCGCAGCGCCTCGTCGATCGCGTCGGGCCTGTTGGTGGCGGCGATGACGACAACGTTGGAGCGCGAATGCAGCCCGTCCATCAGCGTCAGCAGCTGGGCGACGAGGCGCTTTTCGGCCTCGCCGTGGACCTGAGTGCGCTTGGGCGCGATCGAATCGATCTCGTCGATGAAGATGATCGAGGGCGCGGACTTGCCGGCCTCCTCGAACACCTCGCGCAACTTCTTTTCGCTCTCGCCATAGCCCGAGCCCATGATTTCCGGGCCGTTGATCAGCACGAAATGCGCGTCGCTTTCGTTGGCGACGGCCTGGGCGAGCCTTGTCTTGCCGGTTCCCGGCGGTCCGTGCAGCAGCACGCCGCGCGGCGGATCGACGCCAAGGCGGGTGAACAGCTCGGGATAGCGCAGTGGTAGCTCGACCATTTCGCGCAGCTGGCGGATCGTCTCGCCCATGCCGCCGACGTCATCATAGTTGATGTCGCCGCGTCCGCCACCGGCTTCCTCGAACTGTTCGCGCAGTTCGACCTCGGTGTTCTCGTCGATATGGACGATGCCCTTGGGCGTCGTCGCAACCACGTTCAGCCGGATCTGCGTCAGCGCATAGGCAGGGGCGTTGAACATCCGGGCAAGCTGGGGCGGAATGTCGCTGACCTGCTGCTGACCGGTGGTGGCGACCAGATCGCCGGCGATCATCGGGCGGCCGAAGAAATTGCGCTTCAACGCGACTGGTGGTCCTTGAAGGCGCATTTCCTTGTGGGCCGGTGCGAAGACGACGCGCTGGGCAGGGCGCGATCCGGCCTTGCGCACCTTGACATGCTCGCCTGAGCCGACTTCCGCATTGCCGCGCTCCAGCCCGTCGAGCCGGATGACATTGAGCTCCTCGTCCTCGGGATAGGCCAGCATCGCCCGGGCGACGGTGCTGCGCTTGCCGGTGATTTCCAGCGTGTCGCCCTCCATTGCGCCGATTGCCGAGAGCGAGGCCTTTGAAAGTCGGGCGATGCCGTGGCCGCTTTCTTCCTGGCGTGCTGCCGCAACCTGTAGCCTGATCGTCTTGTCGTCCTGCTTTGCAGCTGCGTCTGCCATCGCCATCCTTTCCTGCTCCACCGTGCATCGCCGGCCGTCAACGGGTTGTGTCCAGCTAGGAACTTGGCGGCGATTTTGCAAACCGGTTTCGCGCGTCGTTGTCGTTGAGGTGGCGGCAACGGGTGCATCAGCCCGTCATGCCATGCGCGTCGCACACAAGAAAATGGCCCGACCGTTGCCGGCCGGGCCTGGAAGTTTGGGAGAGGATGCCTGAAAGGCAGTTTGGATATGGAGCGGCGTCACCTATTTTGCAAGTGCGAAGGGCGCATTCTCCATTGCTTTTTTTGCAACTTTCAGTGAATCATCAATAAATATCTGTAAAAAAGTCTATAAATCATGCGGCCCTGCTCATGGATGGCGAGCGCCTAAGACCTTTGGGTCACAGCTTATCACCAAGCAACCGCTTGTTTGCTGCATTGCGTCAATTGCGGGCGGAACGGTTCCGGTCGTGCCACAATACCAGTGTGTGGCTCGATCAGTGCGCCATCAGCAGAGCAGGGCTGTTCTCGATCTCCTCGAGGAAGAAGCGCGTCACGCCGCCGAACAGGAATTCGCGGAACCGGCTGTGCCCATAGGCGCCCATCACAAGCAGGTCGGCGCTGGCAGCT
This sequence comes from uncultured Novosphingobium sp., assembly GCA_964409895.1. Classification (GTDB taxonomy): domain Bacteria; phylum Pseudomonadota; class Alphaproteobacteria; order Sphingomonadales; family Sphingomonadaceae; genus Novosphingobium. The sequence goes on along the minus strand of CAYPFE010000120.1, from coordinate 1,319 downwards.
GCCACCGCAAGCGTTTCCTCGGTCGATCCGCGGCGGGCGACCTCGTTGAGCTCGGCCTTGATGCCGTGGCGCGAGAGATAACGCAGTGCCTCGGTCGGCGGGAAATCGCCCGGATGATCGGCCACGGTAACGACTTCGACCGTTCCGCAACTCGCCAGAAGCGAAACCGAGGAACGCAGCGCCAGTGCCGCCTCGTCACCGCCGTCCCAGGCAATGCAGGCCTTGCGCAGCGGGACTGTCAGCGCCTTGTCGTCGGGCAGCGCAAGCACAGGAGTGCGCGACAGCATCGCGACATCGCCGGCCAGTCCACCGGACCGCGACAGGATCACGACATCGCAAAGCCGCGCAGCCCTGCCAAGGGCATCGACCGGTTCGGCCTCGCTGCGAATGATGTCAAAGGATACGTCCTGGCCCTTGAGCCTGTCTTCGAGTTCGGCGGCATTGCTGTCGTCGTCCGACATCGCCTGCCTGAGCGCTTCGGAGGCGACATAGCTTCCGCCCATCGGGTCCATGGCGATGTAACGGGCGACCGGCGTGTCGACGAGCACGGTGAGGTGACCGCCCGTGGAGCGCGCAATCGACAGCGCGGTTTCCAGCCTGGCATCCATACCGGGGTTGCGGTCTGCATTGACGAGTATTGAGCGCATCTTCTCTTCTCCCTTGCGAATGATTCTTCCTAGCACAGTTCGTGGCCGCCGATCATGATCGAAATCAAACCCTGCCGCGGGTTTGCGTAGCACTGGACCTGACCGGGTGGACTGGTCTATCGCCAAACGCTTCAACGCCATGCCAGACCGATGGAACACACCCTGACATGAAGAAACTTTATCCCAGCGCAGAAGCCGCGCTCGACGGGCTGCTGAAGGACGGCCTGCTGATCGCCGCCGGCGGTTTCGGCCTCTGCGGCATTCCCGAGCGCCTGCTCGACGCGGTGCGCGACAGCGGGGTGAAGGACCTGACCTTTGCTTCCAACAACGCCGGCATCGACAACGAAGGCATCGGCAAGCTGCTGCGCACGAAGCAGGTGAAGAAGATGATCTCCTCCTATGTCGGCGAGAACAAGGAATTCGAACGCCAGTTCCTGTCGGGCGAGCTCGAAGTCGAATTCTGCCCCCAGGGTACGCTCGCCGAACGCATGCGGGCCGGGGGAGCGGGGATTCCGGGGTTCTATACGAAGACCGGCGTCGGCACGTCCGTTGCCGAGGGCAAGGAGACCAAGCTCTTCGATGGAGAGGAATATGTCCTCGAACGCGGCATCTTCGCCGATCTCTCGCTGGTAAAGGCGTGGAAGGCGGATGAGACCGGCAACACCGTCTTCC
>CAYPFE010000119.1:0-8179 GCA_964409895.1 uncultured Novosphingobium sp. | reverse complement strand
CGCCATCCGCCCTCGCCCGCCGGGAATACACCCGGATCATCTATGGCGAACACCCCTACGGCCAGCCCGAGGATGGGCTCGGAGACGAGGCGAGCCTGGAGAAGCTCGCTCCGCAGGATCTGCGCGCGGCGCACCGCCAATGGCTGCGGCCTGACACGGCCAGCATCACCGTGGCGGGCGATATCGCGATGGACCAGCTGCTACCCGCTCTCGAAGCCGCATTCGGGGGCTGGGAGCCGCCGGCCAATGCCGCTCCACGCAAAGACCTGTCCAAGACCGTGCCCCCTGCCAATCCGCGCATCGTCCTGATCGACCGGCCGAATTCGCCTCAGTCGGTCATTTATGCAGGCAAGGTGCTGCCGATTGCTGGCACCGTTCAGGGCGAGGAAGCGCTCGACCTTGCCAACGATGTGCTGGGCGGCGGCTTCCTGGCGCGGCTCAACACCAATCTCAGGGAGGAAAAGGGCTGGAGCTACGGCGTCTATTCCTCGATCCGCAAGCCGCTTGGACCCCGCAATCTGACGATCTCGGCGCCAGTCCAGTCTGACAGGACAGGCGATGCGATAAAGGAGATCATGCGCGAGCTTGCTGCATTCCCGGAAAGCACGCCAGTGAGCGCCGAAGAACTCGAACGCGTGACCGAGGGTAACATCAAGGCGCTTCCCGGCCAGTTCGAAACCAATTCGCAGGTTCTCTCAGCGATTCGCCTTAACGACCGGCTTGGCCGGCCGGTCAATTATCATGAAACGCTTGCAGCGACCTATCGCGGCATCGGCAGCGGGCAGATCGAAGCGGCCGCAGAAAAATACCTGTCGGACGAGGGGATCCTCTTCGTCGTTGTCGGCGACCGCAAGATTGTCGAACCGCAACTTGACGGGATCGGCTTAAGCGTTGAAGTTCGCGAAACGGAAGAGTAACCCAAGCCGCAACCTTTCTCAGGAGAATACGCATGTCTGTCGCCGGAACCTATGATTGCACCGTCAAGACGCCGATGGGCGACCAGAAGGCCACCTTCACCGTCACTCCCAGCGACGACGGCGCCAGCTTCAGCGGCAACCTCAAGAGCGACATGATGGGTTCGATGGACATCGACGGCGGATCGGTGTCCGGCAACACGCTCTCCTGGCAGATGAAGATGACCGTGCCGATGCCGATGGACCTCGACTGCAGCGCCACCATCGACGGCGATGCGCTCACCGGCGAAGTCAAGGCCGGCGCCTTCGGCTCAATGGCCTTGAGCGGCACGCGGGCCTGACGCCGAGAGCTTCACTCGCGCCCCGGGTGCCCAAACTTCGCGAAGTTGACAGTTGTAACTTCTCCCTGATGACGCATGGGGAGTGTACCGGACGGCGACTCGGCCGTGATCGGTTTTTCGCGTCATTTCAGGGTATTGCGACGATGTGAAAGAGCGGTGCGGCTTATCACTAACTTCACGGACGTAGGAAAGCGCGAAGTTCGCCCGGCGGGCTTATGCACTCACTTGGCAATTCCAGTTTCCTGGGCCCTTCTCGCCACCAGCTGCCGCAAGAAATCCGTAAGTACAGCGGCCGCCAGCCCCAAAGCAGCGATATAGCCTGAAATCGGTAAATTATCGAGTAGCGGACCTCGATCCCTCCCCGCGAACCGCCATCCCCCCCTATGGATCGACCGTAATGGCCAGGCCACTGAGCGGCGAAGTCAAGGCCGGCGCCTTTGGTACGATGGCCTTGAGCGGCACTCATGCCTGAGCGCCTGCCGCACGTCTTCTCCCCTCACCTTGTCCGAGTCGCGGGGTTTTGTTGACAAAGTGCTTCCGCGCTGCGTCGATTCACGTTCGAACGGGGCACGATGGCGCAGGAGAAAAGCCCGCGCAAATATGGCCGACCCGCGGCGTCCAGGGAAATCGCGGAATTTCGATCGCCGGCTGTCGCGGCCGGAGGGTGCCAGACCGGGCCCAGCCAGCTACATCGTGGCGCTCGCCATGATCTTCTCGGCCTTGGGCAGGTCGCGGTCGTAATAGTGAATCGACGGAGCTATGAAGCTGATCAGGTAGAGCTGGTCCTCGACGAGCGTCGCCGCCGCTTCCCCCTTGCGGACCAGCGTGCTTCCCTCGACCGCATATTCGAACGAGAACCGGACCCCAGACCGGCCGGCAAGCTCCCCGGGACGAACACTGGTAATCTCGAAGACGGACGTCTGGAGCGCGATGCGCTGCGACGATTCGAAAAACTCCGGAATTTCGGTCAGGTCCATCCCGGCGCGCAGCTTCGGCAAGGGCGCTTCCTTCTTGCGGAAATCCCTAAACATGGTTTCGCCGGGCGCAAGGCCGACGACGAAATAGAGCTCGTTCAGGGTCGCGCCGTCCAGCGTCCAGACCTCGCCCTTCTTGATCGGGCGTTTCGACCACCGGTTCCAGTCATCCTGCGGGGTGACCTTGAGCGTGCCCGCTGCAACCGCGGTTTCCTCGCCCGCAGGCATCAGCCTCCAGCCGGCAAGTGCCGGCGTCACGGGCAACGCCGCCAGCACAGCGGCCGCTGCAATCTTGTAGATCGGTTTCATAGTTGCTCTCCGGCAAGCATGGATATCATGGATCGGTCGGTCGCCTCGGGTGCGCGGCGCAGATATTCCTTCAGATCGGCTTTTCCGGCGTCGGCCCATTTGAGCTTGATCTGGGCGAGCCCGCGCCCGCGCCCGCGCCAGATTTCGGGCAGGTCGCCGCCTGTCGCAATCGCGCGTGAATAGGCATCGACGGCCCTGGCAAGATCGCCTTCTCCCGCGCGACGGCGAAAAAGTTCGCCCCGCGCGTAATACAGCCAGGGCGAATCGCCTTCGGCAGCAATCCCGTCGAGCAGGAAGCCGGACGCACCGTAGTCGTTCAGCTTGAGCTGGTCGTCCACGAACTGCGGCCACCAGGCCGAAAGCGCTTCCCTGTAGCGCGCAGCCACGGTCTCGCCCGGCACACCCAGCAATGTAGCAGACTGTTCGGTCAGATTCTTGACCCGTTCCGCGCTGGGCGGATGGGTGGCGTATAACCCGCCGTTCTTGTTCTTTCGGGATTTCCTTTTTCGCTCGGCCGCAGTCGCATCCATTTCCGCGCGCAGCCGCTCCCAGATGCGCGCCGCTTCACGCGTATCGTAACCTGCTGCGGCCATCCGCGTGATGCCGCCAGTGTCGGCTTCGCGCTCCATGTCGCGGTTGAAGCTGAAAATCGAAGAAATCAGGCCGAGCGAAAGCAAACCGGCATAGGGAATGACGCTCAGGAAGGCCGCCGCGTCGGTCTTGCGCTTGATCTCGTGGAACAGCTGGACGCCATGACGCTTCTCGTAATGCGTGAATTCGTGGCCGAGAACGGAGGCAAGCTGGGCCTCGTTCTGGGTCCGCAGCAGCAGTCCCGACCAGACCTGCATCATGCCGTTGGGCGCCATCGACGCGTTAAAGTCCGCCGAACGCACGATATAGATACGGATCTGATCGCATTCGGCTTCGGGCGCCGTCTTGCACAAGACTTCGCGAACATAGTCGTTCAGCGCCGGGTCGCGAATGACCAGCGGCGAGTTGCGCAGGTCCCGCTCGGCTTCGTCCATCAGGAGCCAAAGACCGCGCTCCATCTTGTCGTCCGATTCATGACCGCTCGCCGGTGACTGCGAAACGACGTCGGGTTCCGCGGCGAGCGGCATCTGCCAGATCAGCGATACTGCCGCCAGACCTGCGCCGAAGCCCCGGAAAAGACGGGACCGCAAGGTCACTTCTTCTTGGTTTCCGCGGCATCGGCGGTTCGCTCGCCCGGTCGCGTCGGCATGGGCGCCATGATCGCGCGCACCATTCCGCGCGCGCCATCCTCTTCGCGCACGTCTCCTTGGGAACCGCGCAGCAGGTTGAACCAGACGACGTTGCCGGTATCGAGTTCGACGAGCGAGACATAGCCGACGTGGATGCCGCCGCCGACGATCACGCAGGCGCCGATGATGCAGCCAAGCGCGCCCACCACCTGCATCGCCTTTCGCGACGCGCTCGAGAACTGGTCGAGCGTCGTGATGAACAGCCCATAGTTGGCGTTCGAGATTTCGCCCAGCCGGACCGTACCCGGCCCCAGCGTGTATTCGAAATTTTCCTTCTTGGTCGGCAGCTTGCCCTGGCCGAGCCCGTATTTGTGCGCGAGGATCGCCTGGACCACCGCTTCGTGGAGGCCGTTGTAATCGGCGACCAGCTGTGCCGCGTCGACCGGCATCTCGACTTCGAGCGTGTCGCAGTCCGGCCCGGGGTCGGGAGCCGCGACGGGCTCGGCGATCGCAGTCTCGTCCTCGGCGGAAGCTTCAGCGGCGCCTTCTTCAGCAAGGGCCTGGGCGCGCGCTGCAGCAGCGGCCTCCGCCGCGGCCTGCGCGGCAAGCAACGCATCGGCGCGGCATTGCGCCCTGGCGGCTTCGGTGATCTCGGCGGAATAGGCCGGAATCCGCTCCTCCATGATGACGAAGTTGAGCTGGCGCTCCTCCATTTCGGCGCGCAGAGCCTTGGCGATCTGTTCCCTTGCTGTCTGCGTCCATTCGGCATTGGGCTGGGGCAATCCGCCGGCCTGGAGTTCGCCGACGGTCACATCGGGCCGCATCAGGGCGATGGTGACCGGCTTGTCGTCGGGCAGCGCATAGCTCTGCAAGGCAAAACCTTGGTGCCGGCGGCCGCCGGCAAAGGCTGCAAGGCGAACGCGCCGGCAGCACAAATCATCAGAAGTTTTCGCATGAATTCTTGTCTTACCCACCATCCCCAAGTGGACGTTAAAGAGTCTTGCCTAATTGGTAAGCATGAAACCTGTGCAATCAAGAACAGCCATTCTCACCCCAGCGCCTTCTTCAGCAGCTCGTTCACCACCTGCGGATTGGCCTTGCCCTGCATCGCTTTCATCGTCTGGCCGACGAAGAAGCCGAACAGCTTGTCCTTGCCGCCCTTGTATTCGGCGACCTTGTCCTGGTTGTCCGCCAGCACCTTGGCGATGACGTCTTCGATCGCGCCGGTATCGCTTTCCTGCTTCAGGCCTTCGCGTTCGACGATCACGCCAGCGGGATCGCCCGTTTCCAGCATCATTTCGAGCACCTGCTTGGCGATCGAGCCGGAGATCGTGCCGTCGCCCACCAACGCCAGCAGTTCCGCTCCGGCCTGCGGGGTTACCGGTGAATCCTCCAGGTCCAAACCCAGCTTGTTGAGGGCGCCGAACAGCTCTGAAATCAGCCAGTTTGCCGCCTGTTTCGATACATCCACAGGCTGCTTGCCCTGTGCCTTGGCGCTCTCACCCAACAGCAGTTCGAACCAGCGCGCGGTCTCTACCTCTGCTGTGAGAACCCCGGCGTTGTAGGGCGAGAGGCCGAGTTCGCTTTCGTAGCGGTGGCGCTTGGCGTCCGGCAGCTCCGGCAGGCTGTCACGGCATTCGGAGAGGAACTCGTCGTCCAGTTCGAGCGGCAGCAGGTCGGGATCCGGGAAGTAGCGATAGTCATGTGCATCTTCCTTGGAGCGCATGCTCCGCGTCTCGCCGGTGCCCGGATCGAACAGCCGGGTTTCCTGCACCACCGTGCCGCCGCTCTCGATCACGTCGACCTGGCGATTGGCCTCATATTCGATTGTCGCCATGACGAAGCGCACCGAATTGACGTTCTTGGTCTCCGTGCGCGTGCCGAAGGGATCGCCGGGCTTGCGTACGCTGACATTGACGTCGGCACGCATCGAGCCTTCTTCCATGTTGCCGTCACAGCTGCCGACATAGCGCAGGATTGTGCGCAGCTTGCGCAGGTAAGCCCCGGCCTCTGCGGGAGAGCGCATGTCCGGCCGGCTGACGATTTCCATCAGTGCTACGCCGGAGCGGTTGAGGTCGACATAGGACATGGTGGGGTGCTGGTCATGCATCAGCTTGCCTGCGTCCTGCTCGACATGGATGCGCTCGATGCCGATGGTCTTGGTCGAGGCCTCAGGGTCCTTGTCGTCCAGACTGACCTCGATCGCGCCCTCGCCTACCAGCGGGTGGTAGAGCTGGCTGATCTGGTAACCCTGCGGCAGGTCCGCATAGAAATAGTTCTTGCGGTCGAAGCGGCTCCAGCGGTTGATCTCGGCATTGATCGCCATGCCGGTACGCACCGCCTGACGGATGCATTCGCGGTTGGGTACCGGCAGCATACCGGGCATGGCGGCATCGACCAGCGAGACCTGGCTATTGGGCTCCGCACCGAATTCGGTGGCCGCGCCCGAAAACAGCTTGGCCTTGGAGGTGACCTGCGCATGGACCTCAAGGCCGATCACGACCTCCCAGTCCCCGGTTGCGCCCTGTATGCGATATGTGCTCATGCGATTGGCGATTGGAGCAAATTCGGTTCGATAACAAGGCACTTCTTGCCGATGGCCGGCTATGCTCCGGCTTCCCCGCCGTAGCCCGCCAATCGCGCCAGTTCCGCCGCGTCCTGCGAAGGCTTGCCTCTGCGGCGCGGCACCAAGCGGATCCCCCATTTGGCGCGCCATAACGGCAAGGGGCTTGTTGACAGCGTGCAGACCGTGGTCGGAATGGGCAAAAGGGCGCGCCATTTGTCACGGGCATAAAGATAGGCGCTGGTATAGCCGCCCGAAAGGCTGTCCACCAGCTGGCTATTATGGACCAGCGGCAACTCCACCGCAAAGGCCCTACGCCCCGCTGCCAGCGCGCTCTGCGCCAGGTCGGTGCCGTAGAGGTGGAAATGCGGCAACTGCGGGTCAAAGCCGAAACCCTCCTCGTCGCGCACAATCAGCAGCAATTCGTCGAGCGAAACGATCGGCGCGTGGCCAAATCCGCTCGCGCCAAGCTCCCTTTCGAGCCCGCCATCCCAGACGAGCCCGACGTGGCAGCCATCCGCCCGCACCCCATAGGGCCCGGCCACCATCCAGCCCGGCTCTGCCGCAGTTAGTGCCGCCAGCCGCGCTTTCGCCAGATCGAGCCAGCCGGCGGGCAGTACGTGCTGCTTGCACTGCTCGGCGCGGTCATGCGCGGGCTTGATCGGGTGGCGCTGGCGATCGTGCCGGCCGAGATCGTACAACCGGCGCTGCTGCTGGGCCTGCTGGTGCTGATCCAGCCGGAAAGCGCACAGACGGCCTTCATGCCCCTTGCTGCTGCCTTTGTGCTGAGCACTCTGGTGGCGATCGGATTGACCATCCTGGCCTGGCCGGATGAGGCCGCATCTGCAAGCAGCCAGCCGCTTGCGCGTGGCTATCTGGTCCGCGCGGGGCTGCCGTTCGCAATGATCGGCGTGCTGTCACTGATCAACCTGCGGATCGATCTGCTGGTGCTAAGCGGCTTTGCCTCCGCGCATGAAGTCGGCCTGTATGGCCTTGCAGCGCAACTGGCGATGATTGCGCAGCTACCAATGGCGATTGCCAATGGCGTTATCTCGGCGCAGGTCGCAGTCCTTCACCAGCGCGGCGACAGCGCGGCGCTGGCGGCGATGATGGAGCAGGTGACCGGCCTGCTCGCGCTGGTCGGCCTCGCCGGGTTCGCGGTGTTCTGGCTGGCTGGGCGCTGGCTCATCACCTTCGCGTTCGGCGCGGAGTTCACCGATGCCTATCCCTTCGTGCTGATACTCCTGGCGGTGCAATTGCTCCACCTGGCGAGCGGGCCGCTGAGTGCTTTCCTCAACCTGACCGGTCATGAGCGCATCACGCTCGGCGGGGTCACGCTGGCGGCGGCGGTAGCGGTAGTGTTCAGTTTTGCTCTCATCCCTCAATTCGGCGGTATCGGGGCAGCGCTGGCAAGCTTTCTCAGCACGGCGAGCGTGAACCTCTATCTGGCCTGGAACTTCTGGCGATCGCTGGGGATCGCGCCGGGGCTGGCCGCGCTGATCTTCAAGCGGCCCCGGCCCCGCTAGGACGCGAAGTCTACCACCACCGCTCCGGCATGGCCGCGAACCCGGCCCGTTGCTCTATCGCCAGCCCGGCATTGAGCACGCCCTGTTCGTCAAAGGCATTGCCGATGAGCTGCAGCCCGAGCGGCAGGCCTTCCCGATTGAGCCCGGCGGGAACGCTCATCGCCGGCAGTCCGGCAAGCGAGGCCGGGACCGAGAACACGTCGTTCAGATACATCGCCAGCGGATCGTCGCTCTTTTCGCCTAGCACGAAGGCAGCACTGGGCGCGGTCGGGGCGAGAATCACGTCGCATTCGGTAAAGGCGTTCTTGAAATCGTGGCTGATGAGCGTGCGG
>CAYPFE010000118.1:0-8188 GCA_964409895.1 uncultured Novosphingobium sp. | reverse complement strand
CTACCGGATTGCCGCGTTGCAGGGCATATGCGCGGCGGGCGTTGGCTTCGGCCGCCTCGGCATCGCCGGTCTGCAACTGCGCGAAGGCAAGATCGGACAGAAGCTGGACGTCGCGCTCGCCGCCAGTTGCCGCCAGATGCTCAAGAATTATTCTCGCCCGCTCCCAATTGCCCGCCTGAACCGAAAGCCATGCCGAAAGCCGCATCGCCTGCCTGCTCGTCGGCGTATAGGATAGGTAGGCATCCGTCAGGTCGACGGCATCCTTCGCTCGTCCAGCCATCGCGAATGCCTGGAAACGACGAAGCATAAGGCTTTCGGACATCCAAAGCCTGGCGGCCGCGTCATAACGTTCGAGCGCGGCTTGCGGATTTCCCTTCAGGAGCTGGATGTCACCCGCAAGCTCCTGGTTTTCGCGGCGACCGGGATTGCTTGCACGAAGCCCTTCTATCGCGGCCTCAGCCTCTGCGAGCCGGCGTTCGGCAGCCAGCCCGGCAATTGGCGATGTCCCGGCATTCACATAGATCGCCGTGTATTGCGGCTCGGCAGCGCGATCGAGCAGAGGTCCTGCGAGATCCCTGCGCCCTTGGAGTTCTTGCGCACGGCCAGCGAGCGTCAGCAAATAGGGTGACGCATTCGGCTGGGAGATGGCAGCACCGAGGCGGGAGATAAGCTGTTCGTACTCTCCCGACAGGAACAGCGCACGTGCCAGTAGATCCTGGGCACGGCTGTTCCCCGGCTGCCGCTTGAGCAGGTCTTCAAGCGCTTCGGCAGCCAGCGAATAATTGCCAGCATCGATTTCTGTAATCCCTTCGAGCAGCATTGCTCCCGGAACATGCGTCAGGCGATCGCCGCCGCGCCTCAGCAATTTGCGCGCAAGCTGGTAATTGCCGGCACGCGCCGCCAGCACAGCCTGGAGATAGAATGCGCGCGCATTGCTTGGCTGAAGTTGCAGGACGCGGCGCGTGATCGTCAGCATGTCGCTAGCGCGGCCGAGTTCTCCCAGCGTGGCCGCATATTCCAAGAGGACGGAGACATCCTTGGGATTCTCGCGCAGTGCGGCTTCGAACCAGGGAAGCGCACCCTTCAAGCCATGGGAATCGCGAACCATCTGCCCGCGGAATTCCAACGCCCGGACATTGCGCGGATCGAGCTCAAGCGCGTATTCCGCCGCTTCCAGCGCCAGATCGTTCTCGCCGCCGAGGAACCGCAGCCGTCCGATCTCTACCCACATCGTCGCATCGTCGGGACTGAACGCGATTGCGTTGTCGAACGCGGAGCCAGCTTCCCTCAGATGGCCCTGCTGCATCTCGAGCCGCGCCAGAACCCGAAAACCGTGCGCCGCACTATGAGCATCGAACCCGCCGCCAGACAGCCACTTGCGCGCCTCGTCGATCCTGCCCTGGACCAGCAGCGCTTCGCCCATGTACGCGGCAACCGATTCCCTGGCCCCACCCCGGTCCAGCGCCTGGTTGAGCCATACTTCGGCCGCGATGCCGTCGCCGCGCGCGAGATCGCCCTTCGCCACCTCGATCATGTCGACCGGAAGACCGGACCGGCCGCCGGAATCCGGCGCCAGCCAGTACAGAAAGCCCGCAGCCAGCAGCGCCGCTCCTGCAAGGAGCAGCGCCAATGCCTTGCGGTCAGGCCTGAAGATCGTACTGCTTGAGCAGGTCATAGAGCGTAGGCCGGCTGATCCCGAGCATCTTGGCGGTGCTGGAGATATTGCCTTCGCTGCGAGCGAGCGCGTGGCGGATGACCTTGCGGTCCGCCTTCTCGCGCGCGCTCTTGAGGTTGAGGGCGCTGACCAGTTCCTCGTCCGGTTCGGTAAGATCGAGATCGGCGGCAGAAACCAGCTTTTCGTCCGACATAATGACGGCACGTTTTACCCGGTTCTCCAGTTCGCGGACGTTGCCCGGCCAGGCCCAGGAGTCGATTGCAGCCAGGGCATCACTGGCAAAACCACGCACTTTCGGGTTCATTTCCTTGGCGAAACGCGTGAGGAAGGCCTTGGCCAGGAGCGTCGCGTCACCAGGCCTTTCGGAAAGACCCGGGATCTTCACAACGATTTCCGCAAGGCGGTAATAGAGGTCTTCGCGGAAAGTTCCTTCGGCGATCATCGCCTCAAGGTCCTGGTGGGTGGCGCATACCACGCGTGTGTCGACCGGGATTGACTGGCGTGAGCCGACCCGCTCGATCACTCTCTCCTGCAGGAAGCGCAGCAGCTTGACCTGGAGCTGTAGGGGAATGTCGCCCACCTCATCGAGGAATAGCGTGCCGCCCACAGCCTGTTCGATCTTGCCTTCGGTTGTCTTCACCGCTCCGGTGAAAGCACCCTTCTCATGGCCGAACAGCTCGCTCTCAAGCAGGTTCTCGGGGATCGCAGCGCAGTTGATCGCGACGAAAGCTCCGTCGGCACGGTCGCTAGAATCATGCAGTCCGCGCGCAAGCAACTCCTTGCCGGTGCCGCTGGCGCCCAGCAGCATGACGGAAACATTGGTATTGGCAACGCGTTCGATGGTACGGGCGACCCGGATCATCTCCGGTGCACCGGTGATGAGGCGCCCCAGCACCCGGTCGTCGCTCGCAGCCTGGGAAGCCAACTTGCGATTTTCCTGCTCCAGCTCCCGCAGCTGGAAGGCGCGCCGCACGATCAGCCCGAGGGACTCGATATCCACCGGCTTCCTGTAGAAATCATAGGCGCCCTTGGCGATCGCCTGTAGCGCGCTTTCATGCGCGCCATGGCCGCTGGCCACGATCACCTTGGTGTCTGGTTTCAGCGCCATGATCTCATCAAGAACGGCGAAGCCCTCACTGGTTCCGTCAGGATCGGGCGGCAAGCCAAGGTCCAGCGTCACAACCTCGGGGCAGACCGAACGCAAGGCGGCAATCGCCGAGGTGCGGTCACCAGCGACGATGACTTCGAAATCCTCGTAAGCCCATTTCAACTGCGCCTGCAGCCCCGGATCGTCCTCGACCACCAGGAGTTTGGGTTTCGCTTCTTCGCTCATGCTGCGTCCCGATCGTTGCCCGCCAGATTCTCGTAAAGGCCAGATGCGGTGGCGAGCGGTATCCGCACCATGAACCTCGATCCCAGTCCTTCGCGCGACTCGACTTCGAGCCGGCCTCGCATGGCTTTGACCAGTTCACGCGCTTCGAAGGCGCCTATGCCGAAACCACCGTTCTTGGTGGAATCGAACGGCTTGAACAGCCTTGTCCGGACGAATTCCGGCGACATGCCACAACCTGAATCAACGATCTCGAAACTCGCGTTGAGCCCGTCCGCAGTCAGGCTGAGAAACACCGGGCTTCCAGGCTCGCTCGCGTCGAGAGCATTCTGCACGAGATGTACGAGAACCTGCTCCAGAGAGTGGCTGTTCGCCGTGATTTCGGCATCCGTGCACTCGGTCAGTATTACCTGGGACTTACCCTTGAAACGCTCCATCACCGTTTCTGCCACTTGCCGCGCCGAGATTTGTTCGAGCCGTTCGATGGCGCCGTTTCCATAGCGGGAGAGCCGGGCGATCAGCGCGTTGAGTTTCTCCGAGGAGTTCCTCAGCGTCACCAGCATGTCGTCGCGGAATTCCTTCTTGTCGGCATGCAGTTCGGCATTGCGGGCAAGCAGGCTTAGCTGGCTTGCAAGGTTCTTGACGTCATGCATGACGAAGGCGATGCGGCGATGGAAATCGTCGAACCGGCTGGCTTCGGCGAGCGCCTCCTGGCTCGAATTCTCCGCCAGATAGCTGGCGAGCTGTCTGCCGACCACACGCAGAAGGTCGAAATCCTCCCAGTCAAAACTGCGCGCGATCGGCGGGTGGGACAGGACCACCATGCCCACGAGGCGTTCGAAATGAACAAGCGGCACGAGGGCCCAGGCGCTGCTGTTTGCTCGCAGCCATTCAGGGACACATGCCGCCTCGCCCCGATCCTCTCCGCCGGCGCGCAGATTGTCGAGGTCCGTTATGAAACTCTCTCGCTCGAAGAATATGAGCGACCGCGCCGGCAAAGCATTGGCAGGCACCTCGATATCTGGCCAGTTCCATCGCGCCGCCAGTGTCAGATCGCCATGGTCGCTGGGACAAAGCAACAAGCCTGAGGGACAGTCGGCGATGTCGCAGACCGCTTTGACAACCCGCTCGCCCAGCGGCTGGCCTTCCGCGCTCGAATTGCCGATCGTGCGCGTAAAACGAAGCCATTCCTCGCGATAATCGTAACGATGCTGGAACAGATGCTTGGCGAGCGTCACCCGCATCAAGTCGCGCATACGCTGCGATGGCAGCACGACCAGCGCGACCGCTGTGGCGACTGTCAAGAAGCCCAGCTGCACGAAGCGTGAGAAATTGTCGCCGGTCAGCGACAGCCACTGCGCAATCGCTACCATGGCAGCAAGATAGGTTCCGATAATCAGCAGCGAGAACGTCTGGAACGTCACTGCCCGCGAAGGCTTGAGCCGAACGGCTTCGCGGTTCTTGCTCGCGCCGATTGCCAGCAGGCCTGCGAGCACGGCAGCCGAAAGCCCCCTCGCCGAAGCGATCTCCAATGGCCATAGCCCCCCCAGCCATGCGATCGTATAAAGGTTGAGATCGAATGCCCACATCACCGCCAGCCCCGCAGCGGGCCAGCGCAGCGCCGGGCGGAACTGGCGCGATGCCCCTGCGTAGAGGTTGTGGACCAGGACCAGTGCGCCCACCGTCACCAGCATGCGAAACAGGACGATAATCTCGAAAGCCGCATCGGGCACACCGTATTCGACGGGGACACGCCCGATCATGAAATCGAGGACGAGGTGCAGGAGCTCGACAAAGGCCACAGCAATCATCACCGGACGGATCGGGGCAAGGCTGTCGTGGCGACCGTCGCTCATGAACAGGCGATAGACAGCCCACAGCCAGGCAAGGTTGCGGAGCGCTTCGGCAAGGGCTGCTGCAAGGCTGCCTGCGCCAAACGCCGCCGCCACGACGCACCAGATCGCCGTCGTCAGCAAGGCCGCAATGATCGAGGCGCCGGCGAGCCCGAACCGCTCACGGTGGCGTGCCAGCCAGATGGTTGCCGTCACCGCCGCAATTGCCCCCAGCACATGTGTCAGCAGCGCCACGACATGCCAAAGCTGGTCGCCCGTGAATGGCATCACCGGGCTCCGTCGTGCCAGAGAATGACCCTGAGCGTCTGCAGGATGATCAGCAGGTCGAGGAACGGCGTGTAGTTCTTAGCGTAATAGAGGTCGTATTCGAGCTTGTTGCGCGAATCCTCTATCGAGGCGCCGTAGGGGTAATTGATCTGCGCCCAGCCGGTGATGCCGGGCTTCACCATGTCGCGTTCGGCGAAGAACGGCAGCTGTTCTTCGAGGTCCGAGACGAATTCGGGCCTCTCGGGGCGCGGCCCGACAAAGCTCATCTCGCCCTTCAACACGCTCCAGGCCTGCGGCAGCTCATCAATGCGCGTCTTGCGTATGAAGCTGCCGATGCGGGTGACGCGAGGATCGTCCTTGCTTGCCCATTGCGCGCCATCGGCCTCGGCATCCTCTCGCATCGAACGAAGCTTTATGAGGTTGAAGTTCTGTCCGTAGAGACCAACGCGCGTCTGCCGGAAGAATGCCGGGCCCTTACTGTCGACCTTCACCAGCAGCGCGAAGAGTACGATCACCGGCGCCGTCAGCACCAGCAGCAGGGCGCTGGCGACAAGATCGAATCCGCGCTTGGCGACGCTCGAGATCATTCGCCCGGAAGAGAAACCGTCCGAGAAGATCAGCCAACTGGGGTTGAGCGTGTCGAGATCGACCCTGCCGGTCTCGCGCTCGAGAAAACTCGAAAACTCGTTGACGTGCACGCCGGTGGTCTTGATCCGCAACAGGTCCTTGAGCGGCAGCGCGTTGAGCCGTTCTTTCAGAGCCAGGACCACTTCGCTGACGCCCAGATTCTCGACAAAGCGCGTGAGATTGTGGATCGCCGACCTTGCGATCGCCTCTTCGACGACCGGGGTCCCCTCGTTCATCGCCACATAGCCGACGATCACGAAGCCGGTCTCCGCGCGGTCGCCCAGTTCGCGCAGGCGCTGCGCCCTGTCGCCTGCTCCGAGCACAAGCACGCGCCGGCGGAAGGCCGCAGTTCCGAGCAGCCCGCCCAGCACCATGCGGTTCAGGACCAGGAAGACGATCGCCATGGCCATTCCGTAGGCGAGCGTCGAACGCCAGTAGTTCTCTCCGGCGAGCACGAAGTCGATGAAACTGAGCGCAATGACGCCCAGCGATATGCCGACCAGTAGCCGTGCGCCGGCGAAGCGCAGTGATCGCAAGGCGTCCGCACCGTAGACGCCGACCGCGATCATCGCCGTCACCATCACGCCGGCAAAACCCGCGTGAAGCCACAGCCTTTCGGAGAAAATCCCGATATCGGAACCGATCTGGCTGAAGCGGAAACGCCACGCCAATTCGCCGGCCGTCACCAGCAGAGCAAAGTCCACCAGCCACAGCAGGATCACCGCATGGGGAATATAGTGCTTGAATAGGCGGATCATGAGCTTCTGTTTGCACCCCGGACGACCCTGAGGGCCTGATTCGCGGCCTAGGGCAAAGACGTAAAATGTCGGTAAATCTGACACTCGCCGATTTTGGCGCATTTCCCGCTTGGCCAAGGGAAATCCAACGTTTCCGCCACAAGGTGTCGGGCTATTTTACAGGGTGGAAACGGTCAATCCGGGCTCATCGCCCGGACTAAAGCAGGAGCTCAGAAGCATTCCCTGGCGAGATATTCCCGCGTCGCGGCGCCGATCATCGCCGCATGGCCATAGTTGGGGTGATCGATCACCATCATCGCATTGCCTTCACCACTCTTCCATGCGGCGATGGCCTCTGGCGTGAAATCGAAATGGAAGAAGTGGACCGCACTCGCCTTGTTGTCGCGCTCGCGGGTGCGCTCGACATCGCCCTCCTGGCGGGCCCATACGATGTGCGGGCCGACGTGCAGCGCAATGTGGTTTTCGACCCCGCCGATGGTGCGCAGGAAGGCATCGCGGCGAACCGGATCCTCGACTTCGAACAGGATCGTCGCTGTCAGTTCGCTGCCCTTGGGGACCATTGGGTCGTAAGCCACAAGCTCGTCGGCAAGTTGCGCCTCTCCGCCCTTTTCGATCCGCAGCATCTCCTGGATCTGCAGCCACATCGAATCCCAGGTTTCGAACAGCACCATCGCGTGCGGCCCGACGTGCAGACGGGTCAGCTTCTTGCGTTCGATCGCTTCGGACTTCTTGTCCTTGCGGATCAGCTCGTACTGGTCGAGCGGCAGGATATCGCCGGCAGTGATGCTGTGCTGGTCGCGGGGCATGGTTTGATCCTCACAGTCCGTAGGCCAGCGCCATGACCTCGATCGGATGGCCGATCCGCGCGGGCGGCTCGTCTCCGTTGTTCTCGATCACCTGGCGCAGGTGCGGTCCGGCAAGCGGGCATTCGCTGACCATCATGTCGGGATTGGTCTTGACGAGATTCTTGCCGGTGGTCTTGCCGACCTTGAGCGCACGCTCGAAATTCTGCTTGAAGATGCCCCACTTGCCGCCGTGGCCGGAGCAGCGCTCGGCGAGCTGCGGCTTGGCTTCGGGGATCAGTTTGAGCATTTCCATCGCCTTGGGACCCATGTTCTGGGCCCGGGCATGGCAGGCGAAGTGGACTCCGATCGACTTGTCCATCGCCTCGATCGGAGCGAGGCCGCAATCCTTGGCTAGAGCCACGACATATTCGGACACGTCGAATGTATGCTTCGAGAGCAGTTCGACCTTGGCGTTGTCAGGCTCAATTAGCGGCCATTCGAACTTCAGCATCAGTGCGCAGCTGGTGGTAAGTGGGACGATGTCCCAGCCATCCTCGATCATCGGCGCGAAATGGTCCGAGATCCGCTCTGCCGCGCTGGCGACACCAGCCAGATCGCCGTTCTCGAACTTGGGCATGCCGCAGCAGTCGGGATATTCGACCCGCACCTGCAAACCGTTGTGCGCGAGCACTTTCATCGCCGCCTCGCCCGGCGTCGCGTCGTTGAAATTGTCGTGGCAGCCCGCGTACAGCACGACCTTGCGCCCGAAGGCCTCCTCCAACAGCCCCTTCTTCCGGTCCACGGCCCAGACCTCCAGCAGCCGGTCGCCCGTGCCCCGCAGGATCAACTCCACCCTCCCCCCGCGCAGGCGGACCTCCACCCGCTCCAGGGGC
>CAYPFE010000117.1:0-8192 GCA_964409895.1 uncultured Novosphingobium sp. | reverse complement strand
GTCCTGGCGGGGCAGTCCGATGCAGTTGTCGCCAATCCTGATGCGCAGAGCAGCCGAATCTGCTGCTTTCACCACTCCGATGACCTGCTTTTCCTCAACCTCTATCATCGCAAAGACCGGTTTGCCGACCGCAGGGTTGGACTGGTCCGGGTTTGCGCCACATGCGAAGTCCGCAGGATTGCCCGCCTTTATCGTTCCTTCAAGGGCATCCCTTGCCCACGGGCTTTTGAACTGTCCGTCCACTTCGGTGAACTGGTCCCTTGGCAGGCCGATGCAGTTCTCCCCGATCTGGATACGGATCGCGCCAGCGTCCGCATTCCAAACCGAGCCGACCGCTTGCTTCTTTTCCACCTTCTGCATTCCATAGACCTGCTTGCCGATGGCGGGATCGGCTTCCTGGGCCACGGCCGGCATTGAGGTGATTCCAAGTCCCAGCAGAGTGGCGGTGATCAGCGATTTCTTCATCTTTAGCTCCTTTGCATTTCGACGCGTAGCAAAGGCCCTTGCGCCAAAATTGCCTTCCGGCTTCATGGAGCCAGGCGAAGGCGGGTTGAAAATGTGCGGCACATGATGGGCGCCTCAGTCAGCGGGCACCGTGCCGATCCGGTCTCCTGGGAGGCCGGGGTGCTGCCGAAACCGTTATCGGTCCCGAAGGGCAACACACTGCCTGGCCAATGTCCCGATGCGACTGAACGCGCACTGAATTGGCAGGCGGACGACTGTTAGTCGAAGCGTTCGCCGAAATGCAAGAGCGTCAACCTTCTTTGCCGAACCGGAACGGCCTGACGGGATGCGATCAATGAAGATTTGCGTTCCCGGCCCATTATGTTGCACTAGGCGCTCTCGCTGCCCATGGTGCCGACACAGGCGTCTGGATGCGGTTGGCGATTGGCAGGGATTTTCCTGCCGACCAGCAAGGGTAATGACGGAGCTAGACCAAAATATGACCGACCTCGACGATGGCGACCTGGTTCAGGAAAACGGACTGCAGGCCAAGGTTCCGGTCCCCGATGAGGTACAGGATGCGATCCGCACCCTGATTCGCTGGGCGGGAGACGATCCGAGCCGCGAAGGCCTGATGGATACGCCGAAGCGCGTGGCGCGGGCATGGCGGGAATATTGCATCGGCTACAAGGAAGAGCCCGCGGCGCATCTCTCGCGTATCTTTGAGGAAGTCGGCGGTTACGACGAGGTGGTGCTGCTGAAGGACATCCCCTTCCAGTCGCATTGCGAACACCACATGGCGCCGATCATCGGCAAGGCGGCGATCGCCTATCTTCCCAAGGACCATGTCGTCGGGATTTCGAAGCTGGCCCGGGTTCTCCACGGTTTTACCCGGCGTCTGCAGATCCAGGAGCGGCTCACGGCAGAAGTGGCGCAATGCATCTGGGAGCATCTGAAGCCGCGGGGCGTCGCCGTGGTGATCGAGGCCAGCCACGCTTGCATGACCGCGCGCGGCGTGCGCACGCCGGGTGTCAACATGGTCACCAGCCGGATGATGGGCGTGTTCCTCGAGGACGACCGCAGCCGCGAGGAAGTGCTCAGCCTGATGGGGTATTGATCGGGGTTGCAGGAAAATTTGGAAGGGCAGATTTTGCCATTTTCCAGCTGAGGGCAGCCTGTCTACTAGCGACGCCATTGCCGCCATGCCCGCCTCGTCACTGACTTCCCAATAGCCGCCGTTCGTTCGTCTTGCCTGCGAGGACCGCTCCTGGGCCGTGTCCCGACGGTCTGGGTTTGGACGGGATGATCGAAAAGCGGACATTCGTAGTTCGGTAGATTGCGACTCGCCGGGGCTTCTAGAACGGCAGATTGTCGACCCTCTCGATCTCGATTCGGGTTCCGTCGGGGTCGAGAGTCATCACGATGTCAGCCCCGTCCAACCGAGTGCGCGTGCCTTCGATCACCGTTCCGCCGAGCTTGACTAATGCCTCAACGGCCTTGTCGACGTCTTCGACAACGATACCGATATGCGTCAGCCCGCATTCGTTGAGCGGCTTGATCCCGGGCTGAGCGGTTACGCCGGGCGAGGGGAAGTTAGCAATTTGGAGGACAAGTCCGTCGCGGGTCAACAGCACGGAATGGAAACTAACCTCACCAGCGAACTGGCCAACATTCGCGACTTCCTGCCCCATCTCCATTCGCAACAATTCCTGAAACCCCAAGCCTTCGCAATAATAGCGCAAAGATCGTTCAAGGTCGGAAACGATCAACGAAACATGTACTGCGCGCTGGACCCCGGCAGTGCCCGGATTGTTTTCCATTCAATCCCTCTCCTTCTGTCTGGGTAGGGAAAGTTTTCTCTCACTGCGGCGGGCGAGGATACTTTGAGTCGCATTATGCCTCATTATGTGCCGACTATCGCGTTCTCGCCAGAGAAGTCAGCGGAGATGCTCGCTGCACCCGGTGAGGTTTCGGCATGGGTGCGTTCGAGCTTTCGATAGCTGAAGCGCCATTGGCCGTCCTCTCCCTTGACGTAGGTCTCGTGATAAAAGCCAAAGCCCCGCAGCCACTGCTTTTCGCCGTTGCGGATCCAGAACAGGTTATCCTCCATCGCCCAGACGCCCGTCGCGTTGTTCCTGTCCGAAAACTCGATCACCGGCGTGTGGCAATGATGCACTGTTGTCACGTTCTCGAGCTGGACCGCAAGTTGGTCAGCCGCCGCCTGCCCGCCCACGATCGGCTTGTCCCCGATCGACATGGCGACATAGTCGTCGGTGTGCAGCGCCGCGTAGGTTTGCCAGTCCTTCTGGTCGACCGCGTGATCGCGCCGACCCTTCATGTCATAGATTGCCTGAAGTTCGATCAGGCGTTCGATATCAGTCATTCCATCTGACAACTTCATGATCGTTCCGTTCCGTTCCACTCTCAGCCATGCTTCAATTGCACTGGCTGCTGCCCTGGTGAAACATATTGCTTGATGTCGAATCTGCCTTCGACAAGGCGCCGAGAAACCGGGATCGAGTTCTTTACCCACTCAGAGGCCATGTGTGCCGCGTGGACCGTCTCGTCCTCGTAGACCTCGACCACAACGTACATGTCCGGCTCGTCGGCGCTCTTCGCCCATGCATAATAGGGCACGCCAGGCTCGTTCTTGAGGGTCATGTCTGCGACATGGGTCATCAACTCCTCGTAGGCGGCAGCATTTTCAGGCGGCACACGCAGGCGGGCAATCATAGTGATCATCGAGGCTAGTCCTCGGGTTGTCCAAGCACATGGTGCGCGCTTCCAAGCCGCTGGTCTGCGGCTTCCAGGACGCGCTTGATGCCTTCGCACACCGAGACCTTGCTCGGCCCGAGCAGCTTTTCCATCTTGGTCGTATCGGCCCAGATCGGCCAGGATGTACCGTTTTCGACGAAGATGGGTTCCTTGCCGAGAATCTCTCCAGCCATTTGGCAATATTCCTGCGTTGTGCACGCCTCCGATCCGCCAAGATTGACGATCTCGCAGCCCACCTTGGCGACGCCTGCCGCCGCGATCGTCTTCTCGACGTAGTCGTCCTCGTAAAGCGGCGTGTGGACATTGCGCACGCCCGGATAGACGCTCACCGGTTCGCCACGCGCGACCTGGTCGACGCGCTGGGTAACCCCGCCGCCACGCGGACCGTAGAAGGAAAAGATCCGGACTATCGTCACCGGCAAATCGTAATCGACGCTCAGATGCTTGAGGAGGTATTCTGCGCCGATCTTGCTGGCGGCATAGCGCTCTCCGCCGCCACTATGCAGGCCATAGGGATCGTCTTCGCGCAAAGGGCGCTCGCCCTGATATTCGTAAAGCGAGCCGGTGCTGCCATGCACAAAGGCCTCGCAATCGCGGTAGCGCCGTGCCAACCGGCCCGTTGCTCCGGTGTTGACCTCGAACGCCATGTTACCGAACGTCGGTGGCAACACCGCATAATTGATCACCACGTCGACCGACTTTGGCAGAGGCGACAAATCCTCGTCGGCCAGATCAAATGCCACGGCTTTTGCGCCCGCCTCCTCAATGAGGCGCTTCTGCTTCGGGTCGGAATAGCGGGCCACTGCGTAGACCTCGTTATCCTTGGCGAGTTCCACAGCCACCGGAAGGGCCACCAGACCGCTAGCCCCGGTAACCAGAACGCGTTTTCCAGAAAGCAATGTCATCGAATCTCTCCCATTCTTACGGATGCGAAGCGTCTGAAGAAATCGCCCGAGTTAGTCAAGTGACTAAATTGATTCCGGTTCCGGTTCCGTGACCGGGTCATCCGGATTTCGGCTATTTGGAGCGGGGCTAGCTGTATCCACGCCAACAGTCTCGATCATCCGAAGCAGATCTTCCATGCAACTCAGCGCCTCGGCATGGCCTGCTGAAACACCCAGGACATTGTCCATCGCCAGAAGACGGGAGATGGCTGTCATTACCAGGGACAGTACGATCGGCGGCCAGGCAGGGAGATTGACGCCCGATTCATGGAGAGCCTTCTCGATGATTGCGGCCTGCAATTTTCTGGATTTCTCGCTGCTACGCGCGATTTCCTCGCGGATCACCTTTCGATGGTTGGCGAGCGCTATGAGTTCTCCGGTAATCCTCGTGTTCGAGGAATCAGCGTTCATTTCCCATAGTTTGCGTAGCGGATTGTCCGAGACCAGCGCTTTCGCCTGTGCCTCGAAGTACCGTTCTTCCGCGCGCCGGAAAATGGCCAGGAAGAGATCGTCCATTGTCCTGAAGTGATAGTGCATCAAATTGGACTTGAGGCCGGCTTTCTCGGCGACCTTTCTCGAGCTGACAGCCGCGTAGCCCTGCTCGCTCATTATCGCGATAGTCGCGTCGAGAATGGCTGTCCTCGTATCCGGCTGCTCGCTAGTAGCCTGCTGTTTCAAATCCACCAAACTTGCCTCTCTTCCAAATCGGTCTAGAAGATATTTAGTCATCTGAGTAGGTCAACCTCACACTGGAGAAGTTTACAAGCGACCGGGCGCAGTGGTCTCGTTCAACTTCCCTAGCGAACACGCGTTCACATGCCTGGAACGAAGCCTGAAAGCGGCGTTCAAAGAGGAATAGCGCTGAAGCCGCGATGGCAGCTGATAACCACATAGTCGACATCAAGGACAATCGAAATGAACGACCGCCTTTGGGCAAGCTCGGACCGGCCCGGAACGACCGCAATGTCGCGCGAAGCGGACAATCCTAGAATCCTCCATCAAGGTCCGCTTTCCTTCGTTAGCGACTGGAAACGGACCGTCCGGAAGCCACCCCTAACGAGCCATTCTGCGGTCCTGATCGACTTCCCGAAAGCTGCCCTTCGTGAGGCCTGCAGTCCTATCCCCCCCGCGTAACCGGAATCAGCCCTCCGGTGATCGCGCGCGCGGCGGGCGAGGCGAGGAACAGAATGACGTCGGCGATCGCGCTCGGCTGGACCCAGTCCGAGAAATCGGCGTCAGGCATGTCGGCACGGTTGGTCGGCGTGTCGATGATGCTCGGCAGGATCGCATTTACCGTCAGGCTGGCGCCTGCCAACTCCTCGGCCAGAGCCTCCGTCAGCTTGTGGATGCCGGCCTTCGAAGCGGCATAAGCGCCCATGCCCATGCCGGCCCTCACCGCTGCGCCCGCGCCGATATTGATGATGCGGCCTTCCGTTGCCTTCCTCAGTTCGGGGAGCGCCAGCTTGGTGATCGTCGCCGCCGTCATCAGGTTCATCGACTGCATCCGCGCCCAGCTGGAGATGTCGCCGTCTTCCAGCGTCTCCCAGGTGAATCCGCCGGCGATATTGACCAGCACGTCGATGCCGCCATGGGCCTTAACAACCCGGTCCAGCGCGACTCGCGTTGCAGCCTGGTCGGTGAGATCGACCCCACCGACGTCGAGCGCGCCGGGAAGTTCGGCGTTTGCCTCGGCAGCGAAATCGACGCGGGCGACCTTGTCTCCCTGATCGGCGAATGTCTTGGCGACGGTCTGTCCGAGCGCGCCGAAGCCGCCGGTAACGATAACTGAACGAGCCATGTGAATTCCTTTCGGTTTTTTCGTATCCCGCGTATGCCGGTCGGGCAAGATGTTCCGGGAGGCTGTTTGACGAACGCCTCCGGTCGAGGGGGGATAGACCATGTCACAGCCAGGTATCGTCACAAGCGCGGTCAGGACCACCGCCGATTCGGTCGATCCCGACTATAACGATCCGGTCATCGACATAGACGAAGAGCGCAGCGAGCCGGTTCCCCACCGCTATGTCCACGGACATTTCAAGGGCACCGAGGGGCGATTTTCCTTCTATTTCCCCCCCACGGATCAATACCAGGGGCGGTTCTTCCACAACACCTATCCGATGGCGCTGACGTCCGACATCGGCCCGTTCCCGATCCAGTTCGAGGTTGCGGTGGGCGACCTCGGCTTCACCATCGACAGCGGCGCCTATTATGTCCAGACCAACAATGGTGGTCTGTTCCGCGCCGCCGGAGCCGATCCGGCCATAGCTGGCTACAGGGTGAATGCGGAAGCCGCGAAGTTCTCGCGCAAGGTTGCGGCCGATATTTACGGCGAGCATCGGCCATACGGATATCTGTTCGGCGGCAGCGGTGGGGCTTACCAGACGATGGGCGCGGCGGAGAACACCAGCGGCGTTTGGGACGGCTTCATTCCCTTCGTGCCGGGCTGCAACCATGCGATCCCCTCGATGTTCACGGTGCGCATGCATGCGCTGCGCGTGCTGCGCCAGCGTGACAGGCTGCCGTCGATCGCCGACGCCATTGCACCCGGTGGCAGCGGCGATCCTTATGCCGAGTTGAACGAGGAGGAGGCAGCAGCATTCCGCGAAGTCACCGCCATGGGATTTCCGCCGCGCGGCTGGTACCGCCACGCAACCATGGACAGCGGCTATTTCGCCAACATATCCGGAATGATCCCGGCGATGGACCCCGCCTATTGCGATGATTTCTGGAGCGAGCCCGGCTATCTCGGCACCGATCCGGATACGGCGATCCGCGAGGCGCGCTACAGCATCGAAAGCACGGTGACGGCCATTGAAGGCGGGCCGCCTTTCGTTTTCACCCTCGCCGATGCACCGGTGCGGGATTGCCAGGACGCGCATCTTGTCGTGCTGAGCGGCGATGCGGCCGGGGCGAGCCTGCCGGTCGATCGCAACGAGGGCAACAGGGTCTCGCTGATCATGACAGCCGATCCGATCGCCGCCGGGGCGATCAAGCCGGGCGATGTGGTGCGGGTCGACAACAGCTGGGCGTTGGCGCTGCAGACCTATCACCGCCACCAGGTGCCGGAAGACCCAGCCTATTACGGCTGGAACCAGTTCAGGGGTGAGGGCGGAGTGCCCAGCTATCCCCAGCGCGGCGTGCAGGTCGGGCCGACCGGGACGTACAATTCCTCGGGCTCGGTGCTTGACGGCAAGGTCAACGGCAAGGTGCTGCTACTGGCCGCTTTGATGGATATCGATTCGTTCCCCTGGCAGGCCGACTGGTACCGCTCGGAAATCCGCAAGCGCCTTGGCGATGCCTTCGACGACACCTGCGCGATCTGGTTCATCGACAACGCGCACCACGAGAACCCGCTGACCGCACTTCAGCGCGGCCACGTCGTCAGCTTCGGCGGCGCCTTGCAGCAGGGCCTGCGCGATCTTGCGCGCTGGGTCGAGGAAGGCGTGAAGCCCTCGGACACGAATTACACCGTCGAAGGTGCGCAGGTGCTGGTAAGCGACAGTGCAGCCGAGCGCGGCGGCATCCAGCCAGTCGCGTCGCTCCAGGCGAACGGCGGCGAAACGGCCGATATCGCGGTGGGCGATACGGTGACCTTCACCGCCACCATCGAAGTGCCGCCCGGAGCAGGGAAAGTGGTCTCGACCGAATGGGACTTTGAAGGTGCAGGCGATTATCCGGTCAAGGCCGATTTCGGCGCGCCGGCTGAAGAGGTCACTCTCACCGCGACACAGCGCTACGACAAGGCCGGAACGCGCTTCCCAGCGTTACGCATCGTCTCCCAGCGCGAAGGAGACCCGGACACGCCTTACGCCCGGGTCGAGAACATCGCGCTGGTGAGAGTGGCCGTAAGCTAGAAGTTCAAAGCTCGCCGAGCATGTGCTCCGCCGAGCTCACCTTGTATTCGCCTGCGGCTTCGACGAACAGCTGTTCGACGGTGCCGTCGTTGACCACCATCGACCAGCGCGAGCCGCGCTGTCCCAGGCCGAAGCCCGAGCCGTCCATGGTCAGGCCCAGCGCCTGTGCGAGGTC
>CAYPFE010000116.1:1317-8192 GCA_964409895.1 uncultured Novosphingobium sp. | reverse complement strand
ATGGCGAGCGACAGCGCGATTCCCGCGACGGCGACGCCGGTTTTCAACGCCGCGATGCGCGACGAGCGAACTGCTTCAAATGTCTTCATGAATTCCTCCCTGTCGGATCGCTCCTTCGCCACCCCTATGGCGAATCCTCCACGCAATCCGAAAAGTGACCCAAAGTATGCCAAAACCGGTCTGGCCGGTCAAGATGATAGCGCTATCAATGGAGCGCTTTATCCACCAAGGGATTTGGCTCACAGCAGTTGTCTGCACGCTGCGGATGGACCGGATCAGGCACCGCCGCCCGGGGAACCGACGGAGGCGCGTCGAACCAGCTCGTGACGCACCTTCACCAGCCTTGGCGCCGCCGTTTCGCCGCGGCGATGCTTACGGATCGCCGCGACCAGCAGCACCAGCGCCTGTGCCGCCATGTCACCCACCGGCTGGTTGATCGTCGTCAGTTCCGGCCAGACCGATTGCGCCACCAGCGTATCGTCGAAGCCGCACACCGAAAGGTCGCCGGGCACAGCCAGCCCGTGGCGATGGGCAACGGAGATCACGGCGGCGGCCATGTCGTCGTTGGCAGCGAAGATGGCCGTCGGGGGCTGTGGCAGGGCGAGCAGGGCCTCGGTTGCCGCCAGGCCCGAGCGATAGGAGAAATCGCCGACCGCCGCATAGGCGGGATCGGGTTGCAAGCCCGCTTCGATCAGGGCGCGCCTGTAGCCCGCCTCGCGCAGGCGGCAGACCGGCAGATGGGGCGGCCCCGCAATATATCCGATTCGGGTGTGCCCACTGGCGACGAGGTGAGAGGCAATCGCATGAGCGGCAGCCTCGTCGTCGATGCCGACCGCCTGACCGACGCTCGAGGGCTGGGTGGCGGCGATTCGCCCTATTTCCAGGCCAGCCGCATGCAGAGCCCTGAGCAGCTCGTGATCGTCGCACAGCAAGCCGGGAAGCAGGACACCCTCGACCCGGTTCCGGACGAGCCGCTTGCCCAACGCGTCGAGCGGCTCGTCTTCCGAGTAGGGTTCGATCTCCAGGACCACATCGCTCTGGCGCGATTGGGCGAGACAGCCCATCAGCAGCTCGCTCATGAAAGCAGCGCTGGGATTGTTGAACAGCAGCGTGATCCGGCACTGGCCTCTTCCCGCCAGGCTGCGCGCTGCGGAATTGGGCACATAGCCCAGGTCTTCCACCGCCTGCAGCACTTTCTCGCGTTTTTCGGGCTGGACATTGCCGGAACTGTTCATCACCCGCGACACGGTCATCGGCGAAACGCCGGCATGGCGCGCGACATCGGCAACGGTCGGCCCCGAGCCGCGGGGCCGCGCCTTGCGTTTCGTCTTTGCCTTGTCCGGTTTCCGCGCCATGAGACGCGCCTAGTCTTCCCGACGCAAATTCACAAGCACAGCCCCTTGCAATTCCACTTATGGTAGCGCTACCTTACGGTACTGAAGAAGGCAGGGAAAGCGCTGGAATGTATCTCGGCATCGATATCGGCACATCCGGCGTCAAGGCTGTCATCCTGTCCGGGGACGGTGTCATCGCCGCGCAGCAGACGGCAACGCTTGCCGTTTCCCGCCCAGAACCACTTTGGTCGGAACAGGATCCCGCGGACTGGTGGATGGCCACAAACAAAGCGGTGCTGGCGCTACCCGCCGAATTGCGCCGCCAGGTCAGGGCTGCGGGCATTACCGGACAGATGCATGGCGCGACGCTGCTCGGCAGTGATGACAAGGTGCTTCGTCCGGCAATTCTGTGGAACGACGGCCGCAGCTTCGCCGAATGCGAGGCGTTGGAAGCTATCGAGCCTGGCACCCGCGCAATTACAGGCAACATCGCCATGCCCGGATTCACCGCGCCCAAGCTGCAGTGGGTGCGGCATCATGAGCCGGATGTGTTCGCAGATGTCCGCAAGGTGCTGCTGCCCAAGGACTACGTCCGGCTGCTGATGACCGGAGACTATGCTTCGGACACGTCGGATAGCGCCGGGACGCTGTGGCTCGATACCGGTGCGCGCGACTGGAGCGACGCGATGTTGGCGGCCACGGGCATGGTGCGCGCGCAGATGCCAAGTCTGCATGAAGGAAGTGAGGTTACCGGCAAACTCAGGGGCGACGTAGCAGCCTCGTGGGGTATGAACCGTGTCCCCGTGGTGGCGGGCGGCGGCGACAATGCGGCGGGCGCAGCAGGCGTGGGCGTGGTGAGTGACGAAAACGCCCTGCTATCGCTCGGCACATCGGGGGTAATCTTCGTTGCCACCAAGCACTTCCGCCCCAATCCCGACCGCGCCGTCCATGCCTTCTGCCACTGCCTGCCCGGCATGTGGCACCAAATGAGCGTTCATCTCTCCGCCTCGTCCTGCATCGACTGGGCCGCGAAGGCGATGGGCATAACCGGCCCGGCAGAATTCTTCGCCCTTGCAGAACAGGCAGGTGCAGCGGCAGGACCGGAACTGTTCCTCCCATATCTCTCGGGAGAGCGAACGCCCCACAACGATCCGCATTTGCGCGCCGGTTTCCTTGGGCTCGGCAACGAAAGCGATGCTGGCCGTATGGCCGTTGCCGTGCTCGAAGGCGTCGCCTTCGCCCACGCCGACGGTCTCGACGCGCTGCGCGAGGCTGGCACCCATGTCGAGGAACTGTCTGTCATCGGCGGCGGGGCGCGCTCGCGTTTCTGGGGGACGATCCTCGCGTCGGTGCTGGCCGTGCGCCTGCGCTACCTCGACGGCGGCGAGGTCGGCCCCGCGCTGGGTGCGGCAAAACTCGCAATGATGGCCGACACCGGCGCGTCCGCCGCCGAGGCCTGCACCAGCCCGCCCACCCGCCAGATGATCGAACCCGATGCCGGCCTCGCTGAACGCCTCGCGCCGAAACTCAACCAATTCCGCCGTACCGCCGCGGCGATCCGCAAACTCTAAAAGGAAAACACATGTCCTCCGAATATTTCGCCGAATTCGATACCGTCCGCTTCGAAGGGCCCGACGGCACCAGCGACCTCGCCTACCGCTGGTACGACAAGGACCGGCTGGTGATGGGCAAGCGCATGGAGGATCACCTGCGCTTCGCCGTCTGCTTCTGGCACAGCTTCTGCTGGCCCGGCAGCGACGTGTTCGGAGCCGGCACCTTTACCCGGCCATGGCATGCAGGCCCAAATGACACCGGACGAGCCAAAGAGAAGCGAGAGGCTGCGCTGTCCTTCATCGAAAAGCTCGACGTGCCGTTTTACTGCTTCCACGATGTCGATGTGATGGCTGACGCCGAGGACGCAGCGACATTCCGCGCCAGTTTCGCCGAAGCCGTCGACCACCTCGAAGAGCTGCAGGCACAGCATGGCCGCAAACTACTGTGGGGCACGGCCAACCTGTTCGGCCACCCACGTTACATGGCGGGCGCCGCCACAAATCCCGATCCGGAAGTCTTCGCCTGGGCAGCGATGCAGGTGCGCGGTTGCCTGGAAGCAACCCACCGCCTGGGCGGTGCGAACTACGTGCTGTGGGGCGGTCGCGAGGGCTACGACACCATCCTCAACACCGAGATCGGCATCGAGCAGGAGAATTTCGGGCGTTTCCTCAACCTCGTCGTCGATCACAAGCACCGCATCGGCTTCGAAGGCACGATCCTCATCGAACCCAAGCCGCATGAACCGACCAAGCACCAGTACGATTTCGATACGCAGACCGTATACGCCTTTCTCAAGCGCTTTGGCCTTGAGAACGAGGTCAAGGCGAATATCGAGGCCAACCACGCGACGTTGGCTGGCCACAGCTTCGAACACGAACTCGCGATGGCCCGCGCGCTCGGCATATTCGGTTC
Organism: uncultured Novosphingobium sp.; assembly: GCA_964409895.1. GTDB lineage: Bacteria > Pseudomonadota > Alphaproteobacteria > Sphingomonadales > Sphingomonadaceae > Novosphingobium. The sequence goes on along the minus strand of CAYPFE010000116.1, from coordinate 4,392 downwards.
GATCGACGCCAACCGCGGCGATCCGCAGAACGGCTGGGATACAGACCAATTCCCCAACTCGGTGGAGGAGCTGACGCTGGCGATGCTGGAAATCATCCGGGCCGGCGGTTTCACCACCGGCGGATTCAATTTCGACGCCAAGGTGCGCCGTCAGTCGATCGACGCGGTCGACCTGTTCCACGGCCATATCGGCGGCATCGACACGCTTGCCCATGCCCTGTTGCGCGCCGCCGCGATCATCGAGGACGGCAGGCTGGAGCAGTTCCGTGCCGATCGCTACGCCGGCTGGCAGGGCGAACTGGGCCGCATGATCCACGCGCCTGATACAACGCTGGCCGAGATTGCCGATCACGCAGTCCAGTCCAACCGCGCGCCCGAGCCGAAATCGGGGCGGCAGGAATGGCTGGAAAACCTGATAGGAAGGTTCGACTGATGGCGAAGGAAACCGTTTTCACAGCGTCCAGACGCAAAGTCCTGGCGGGTATCGGAGGTGTGGCAGTGGCAGGTTTGTCGGGCAGCGCGAGTGCCGGTGGCGAGGCTCCCGGCTTTTTCGAAAGGACCGGGCTTGAGATAGGCCTGCAGATCTACGCGCTCGGCGACGAGGCCGGCAAGGACCTTGACGCGACATTCGCCGAGGTCGCCGAGATCGGCTTTCGCGACATCGAGATGCCGGGCCTGCTCGGCCATTCGGCTGCGGATGTGCGCGCTGCGGCGTACCGCGCAGGGCTAGGGATCAGCAGCGTCCACGTGCCTCTTTCGACCATGGGCCGGGGCGGTGGCGGGCTGACGTTCGAAACCGAAGCACCGGCGCTGGCTGACATGCTGGGTGAGCTCGGCGCGAGCTGGGCTGTGGCGCCGATCGCGCCGTTTCCGGAAGGCTTGCGCTTCGATACAGGCGAAGATTTCCAGACCGTGATCGGCAAGGCCTTTGCAGCAGCGGGCGCTGACCATTGGAAGAAGACCGCCGAACTGCTCAACACCAAGGGTGAAGCTCTGAAGCCGCTCGGCGTCCGCACTGGCTATCACAACCACAACCTCGAATTCGGACCTGCAGGTGAGACAACCGGATGGGAGGTTCTGGTCACAGAGACCGATCCCGGCATAGTCAGCTTCGAGATCGACCTCGGCTGGGTGAAAGCTGCGGGCCTCGATCCGCTGCTATTCCTAAACAAGTGCAGCGGCAGGATTGCACTGATCCACGTGAAGGACATCGCCGAAGGCAGCACCGCAGGCTACGCGCTGGCGATGAACCCGACACAGGTCGGCGAGGGAAGTCAGGACTGGAGTAAGCTTTTGCCCGCAGCCCATGCCGCCGGCGCGCGGCACTTCTACGTCGAGCAGGAACCGCCCTTCGCGATCCCGCGCATGGAAGCGGCGCGGCGTGGGTATGACTTTCTTGCGAAGCTGAAGGCGTGAGAGGGATGAGAGAAGTTCGGGCATGGATCGCAGTGATTGCGCTAAACCTGCCGGGAAACCCGGTGGCAGCGCATGAGGTCGCGCCAGCCTGGGTCGAAGCCTATCAGTCGAGCCCAGCGGACTACGATTTCGAAATCCCGCAAGTTCCGGAGAATCTCCCCGAAGAAGTGATGAAGCGCTTCAAGATCACTCCCGAGATGATCGAGCGTTTCAAGCCAAGACCTCCGGTGGCCGGAACGCTGCGCTCGCGCTTCGCGGTGAGCACGGGTGGCTCGTCGATGCGTATCAGGCTGTCGAACGAGGAATCTGACACGCCGATCGTGATAAGGGCAGCCAGTATCGGACTTGCAGAGGGCTCAGGCTTCGACGCGGCGGGCTATCTGGAGAAACTTACCTTTGGCCGCAGCCACTCAGTAACCATCCCGCCGCATGCGGCCGTGCTGAGCGATCCAACCAGATTGGCCGTCGCACCGCTCTCGGAAGTGGTGGTCAGCGTGCATGTGCCCGAGGGTCTGGCTCTAAAGCCGTTCGGTGGCGCGGGAATGCTGACCGGCGAAGGCAATCAGACCATGGCCGAGCGGATCGAAGGCGGCGAGATGGTCGTCGGCAGGCCGGTCGTCTCCGGCGCCAGCGTATTATCCGATGGCAAGACCAAGGTCATCGTCGCATTCGGTGACTCCATCACAGACGGCAACCGGGTCAGCCCGACCGAACTGCGCGGCTGGCCGGAGCAACTCAATCGGCGGTTGGCCAAGCGCAAGGGCAGGACCACCTATTCCGTCGTCAACGCCGGGATCGGCGGTAACCGCGTGCTCAAGAGCGGCTGGGGCATCTCGGCACTGGCTCGCTTCGACCGCGATGTCGCGCGCATCGCCGGTGTCAGCCATGTCATCCTGCTTGAGGGAATCAACGACATCGGCAATTCGGGCAAGACGATGGCTGGCGAGATTCCGCTACTTGATGAATATGACCTCATCGCCGGCTACAAACAGATCATCGCCCGCGCGCACCAACGGGGCATGAAAGTGATCGTGGGCACGCTGCTCCCCTTCGAGGGCGCTCAGTATTATTCGCCGGAGAAGGAAGAGGTGCGCACCCTCGTCAACCGTTGGATCCGTGAATCGGGCGAACCCGACGCAGTGATCGATTTCGACCTGATCGCGCGGGATACGGAGAACCCGTCTAAGCTCGCACCGCTGTTCGATTCCGGAGATGCTCTGCATCCCGGCGAAGCAGGCTATCGGGCGATAGGCGACGCCATCGACCTCTCGCTGTTCGACTGAACTTCCCAGATTTGCAGGCCGCCGGTTCCCCCTGCTTGCCCCCCATGAACCGGCGGCTTGCTCGCCGCTCCTAAAGTGCCCCCTCTTTCAGGAGCTGGGCAGCGTGATCCGCGGCGCGTGCGGATAGCGCCATGTAGGTTAACGACGGGTTCTGGCAGCCGGCGGACGCCATCGCCGCGCCGTCGGTGACGAACAGGTTCGGCACGTCATGCGCCTGGTTGAACCGGTTGAGCACCGAGGTCTTCGGATCCTTGCCCATGCAGGCGGTGCCCATCTCGTGGATGCCGAGGCCCGGAGGGCCAGGCTTGTCCGCCTTGGAGACGACCATCGCGCCCGCCGCCTCGATCATCGCGGCACAATTTCTCTGTAATCTCCG
>CAYPFE010000116.1:0-1307 GCA_964409895.1 uncultured Novosphingobium sp. | reverse complement strand
GAGGTCGTTCTCGCCATGGGCGCAGTCGATGTGGACGAGCGGGATACCCCACTGGTCCTTTTCCTTGCCGAGCGTCACCCGGTTTTCCGGGTTGGGCAGCATTTCGCCGAAGCCTGAGATGAACATCATCCAGGGACCAAACGTGCGATTAGCGGCCTTCAGCTCCTCGCCGATCGCACCTTGCGCCATCGATCCGCCAGTCATGCGCCGCACGCCGCCCTGGTAGCCATAGCCGCGCAGGAAATCGCCCGGTTCGGTGACGTTGCGGAAGCGCGGGATGTAGATGCCCGTCGGCCGCCTGCCATGGTCGATGGTGTTCGGCCCCGGCTTGGTGAACACACCAGCCACCGACAACGCGAAAAGGTGGTCCATCAGGTTGCGCCCGACCATGTCGGAAGAATTGGCCAGTCCGTTGGGAAAGGCTTCGGAAACCGAATTCAGCAGAATCTGCGCACTGGCGATGGCTGACGCACAGCTGAAGATCACCTTCGCTTCATAGGTCTTCCTGTCCTTGTTGTTCTGGTCCACCACGCGCACGCCCGTCACCTTGCCGGTTTTCGGATCGTGAATGATCTGTTCGACGATGGCGTCAGTGATGACGGTGAGGTTGCCGGTTTTCTCGGCTGCCGGAAGCGAGGCCGTCAGGCTGGAATGATAGGCGCCATAGCTGCAGCCGCGTTCGCAGAAGGAGCGCGCATGGCAGGACGAACGGCCCATTTCCTCGTGGTGCGGACGCGCCTGCGACAGGTTGGCACAGCGCCCGATGATCATCTTTCGGCCCGGGAACTTCGCCTCGATCGCCTTCTTGGCCATCAACTCGCCGTCATTCATCTGGAACGGTGGCAGGAAGTCGCCGTCCGGAAGCTGCGGCAGGCCCTCTTTCGATCCGGAAACTCCGATGAAATTCTCGATGTGGTCGTACCACGGCGCGATGTCCGCATAGCGGATCGGCCAGTCGGAACCGTGCCCGTCCTTGGCGTTGGCTTCGAAGTCCATCTCCGAAAGGCGGTAGGTCTGGCGCCCCCACATGATCGAACGCCCGCCGAGGTGATAACCGCGAATCCACGCGAACGGCTTGTCCTCCGGCGTAGTGAAGCGGTGCTCGCTGTCCTTGACGTAGAACTTCTTGTTCGCCTCGGTCAGCCCGAAGTGCATGCGGTGGATCGGATAATCCTTCTCCAGCTCATCCTCGGGGACCATGTTGGCGTTGGGCACCTCCCACGGCATGATGTTGTCGGCATAGTCCGTTGCCGGGTCCATGTTGCGCCCACGCTCCAGCACCAGCACCTTCAGGCCCCGCTCGCAGA
>CAYPFE010000115.1:0-8315 GCA_964409895.1 uncultured Novosphingobium sp. | reverse complement strand
CTTCGCTGTCGGTGAAGCGATAGGTCTTGAGATTGGCGAGCGCATACCAGGCATCGCCATGGCCGGGCCGGGTGGCAATCGCCGCGCGGTAGGCGGCTATCGCCTCCTGCTGGCGCCCGGTGGTCTTGAGCGCATGGCCCTTCGACGTGAGCGTGGCCGGATCACCAGGCAGCTTTCCCAGAACCTGGTCGAACAGGGCGGAGGCGCGCTGGTAATCTCCGGTTTGCATGCTCTCTATCGCGAGATGCGACTGGAACAGCGGATTATCCGGATCGCGCGCGTGAAGCGCCTGGGCCTGCTCGCGCGCCGAAAGGAATTTCTGCCGCCGGCGCAGCACGTCGATATAGTCGAGCCGTAGCTGGATGTCTTCAGGTTCGAATTCTACCGCGCTTTCCAGCAGGAATTCCGCATCGTCGAGAATGCCGAGTTTGACCCCGATTGCTGCGAGCAGACGCATCGCCTCGACGTCTTTCGGGTTGCCGCGCAAATAATGGCGGCAGATTTCCTCCGCGCGCAGCAGCCGGCCTTCGTGCAGATGGTGCATGACGGCGACAAGCTTGCGCGGCAGGCGCTGCAAGCGCTCGGCCTGGGAGAGTGCCGTTGCCGCTTCCGCAGGGCGACCGGTTGAGGCGAACAGCTCCATCTGCGCGCGCCAGCTCGCTTCGAGCGCCGGGTTGTAGCGGCAGGCACGGTCGTAGGCGGCCAGTGCCGCTTCGGTCTTGCCCTGGTCGCGGGCGAGATGGCCCTGTTCCTGCCAGGCCCGGCCGAATTCGGGCGAGACGGTGTGGAGCTGGGTAAGGAAACCCGCGGCATCCTCGAAACGCTTCGCATAGCGGCAAGCGACAGCGGCCATGTAGAGCGCATCGGGATCGCCGCGCCTGTCCTCAAGGACAGGCGCAAGAAGAGCCAATGCCTGCTCGAACTGCCCGCCCTGCAACGCTTCCTGGGTCTGCCGCAGGATGTCGCCGGCCTCTGTGTCGCTCATGGCCATGTGCGGCTCCCTGCCAGAAAAGCGAAGCGGCGGGCAAGGCCCCAGCTGAACTGGTCCCTACCCGCCGCATCTGCAGCGCTTCGGCTCAGCGGGTGTAGGACACCCTGAAGCCGATCGTGCGCGGCCGGTTGGTGACGATTCTTGCACGGTCGAACACGAAATTGCCCGAGAGCTGCGCACGTTCGTCGAACAGATTGTCCGCGAAGATTTCGAAGCCCCATTCGTCGGTCCGCACGCCCATGCTCAGCGCTACGGTGGTGTAGCTGTCGAGCTTGAGCTTGTTGATCTCGATGATGTCGGTGAACTTCGAAGCTGAATGCACGACTTGCGGCTGGATATGGGCCCTCAGCGTATCGTTGAGATCCCACTCGTAGCGCACACGCAGATTGCCCTGGAACTTGGGCGCGAAGGCAAGATCGCCGCCCTTCAGCACGTCGTTTGTCGGCGTCAGCACCTTGGTGATCTTCGTATCGAGGAAGGAGAATGCGCCGGCCACGGTCAGCCCCGGCACGGAATAGGGCGCAATGGTGAAATCACCCTCGATTCCATAGATACGCGCATCGGCCGCGTTGTCCGAGAAGAACAGGTTGACGATGCTCGGATCGAAGATCGTCGTCTGCAGCCTGCTGATATCGACATAGAACGCACTGCCGTTGAAGCGGACCTGCCGGTCGAACAGTTGCGTCTTCCAGCCGAATTCGTAGTTCTTGACCCCATCGGTCTCGAGTTCGAACGGCACTACGTAGGTGCCCGGGCCGGCTGCGCCGCCTGGCCTGTTGAGCAACCCGGGGCGGAAACCTTCCGAGTAGGTCGCATAAAACAGCAGGTCATCGGTGGGTGTCACCGTCACCGTGCCCTTGAAAATCGCACCATCCGTGCTTGCCGTATCAGGCGCGCCGAAAGGATTACCCGGAGCATAGCGCGCGCTGATGTTTGTCCCTGCAAGCTGGGCATCCACGCGCTGCCCCGGAGGAAGACCCGTATTGGGTCCGAATACCGGCGAATTGAGGTTGAAGAAGGAAGAGTTCGCGCTGCCCTCGAAATCGACTTCGATATCGTAGTAGCGCGCGCCTACCGTCACAGAGAGCAGGTCAGGCACGACGTCGAAACTGGCTTCTCCGAAGATGCCCCATTGCTTGTCGGTGCGCTTGACATCGTTGCGGAAGATCACGCCGTCGGGGAACGGGCCGGGGTCGCTGAAGAAGCCTGAGGCGGCATTGCCGACAGCACCGGTGACCGACGTATTGGTCAACGGGAAGTTGGGAAGGAAGCCGGTGGTCACGCCGTCCGATCCACGCACGAATTGCGACCCGGGATAGACGAAATCGTTGCGTTCCTTGAGCTTCAGGTCGGAATAGAAACCGCCGACCGTGGCCCGGATGCGGCTGTCCTGTGGTGTGTTGACCCGGAATTCCTGGGTGAAGACCTTCGTCTTCGACAATGAATTCACGAACAGGTCTGGCGACTGGCAGGTCGGGTTGGCCGGAGTGGCCGACACATAGGTCGGATAGACCACCGCAGTATCGCAGATGTAATAGGGCAGATACTGACCGACGAAGAGGTAATCGGTGTAATCCACCCGCTGTTCCGCCTTACGGTCGGTGTAGGCACCGGTGTAGAGCAGTTCGAGTGCACCCAGCCTGCCTTCCAGCGTCCAGCTGGTGTTGGAGAAGTCGTCTTCCAGCCGGTCGTCATTGAAGCGCTCGATCTGCAGATTGCCAAGACCGAGTTCAGGATCGGCGAAGAACACACCGTCGGATTCGATGCTCTGACGCGAATGGGTGACGGTCAGGCGCCAGTCCGAATTGAACTCGTAAAGAGCGCTGACGCGGAAGCCAGCATATTGCGTATCATTGAAGTTCTTCCGCGCGATATTGGCATTGTCGGCGGCGATGAAGTTCACACCCGAAAGGTCTGCTCCCGCCTGGAACCCGGCACGTTGCGCGCTGACCGGCACGCCATTGGCACGCACCGTTCCGGCCGGACGGAACCGTCCGCTCTCCATGGCGGTGCGCGTTCCCGGGACATTGTCGATATAGCCGCCCTGGTCGTCCAGGTAGACAACGCCGCGCACGGCGAGGTTGTCGGTGACCGGCAGGTTGAGCATCACCTCGCCCTTGTAGCTTTCCTCGCCGCCCTTGGTGAAGGAGACGCCGCCCTTGGCGCTGACAGCGATGCCGGACAGGCTCGGCTTGTTGGTGATCAGGCGAACCGTACCGGCCTGCGAACTGGCACCGAACAGGGTACCCTGCGGTCCGGCCAGCACCTCGATCCGCTCAAGGTCGGCGGCATAGACGTCGAGGTTGCGGCCCGGCTGCGAAAGCGGCTGCTCGTCGAGATACAGCGCGACGTTGGGGGCAAGGCCGGCAACGCCTGCCGTGGTCAGGTTCGGCGTGGTCGACGCCAGACCGCGCACATAGATCGTGCTCTGGCCAGGGCCGCCGCCGCCCGCGGTGACGTTGGGCAGCTGCTCGAGGTAATCCTCGAACGTGTCGACCCTGAGTTCGTCCAGGGCCTGCTCGCCGATGGCGTTAACGGCGACCGAGATGTCCTGCATGCTCTCGGCGCGCTTGGTCGCGGTAACGGTTATGATGCCGGTGCCGGCACCGGTCGTCTCGTCCGCGAAAGCCGGAGTCGAAATAGCGATAGCGAGCGCGCCTATCGATGCGCTCGAGCGAAGTCTGATCATTCTGGTTCCCCTTGAGGCCTGTTTTTTTGCGAACCGCCAATGCGCGTAATCTTGCGACCATCGCCTTGCATGGTGGAACGAAACGCTTGAATAATGGGAATGCGAATCGATTAATCCCGGTTTGCACGGGGCCGCTAGCAGCGGTAATTTACAAAATCCACCTCATAATTGGACTCGCTGTGGATTAAAAATTCAACCGTTGCATAATCACAACCCAAGATATATTGCTCTTGGAATCTCATCGAGGTTTCTGGTTAAAATTCTATGCTGATATATATTATTATAATATAAAAGAAGAATTTGCATATGATATTTTTTATTTAGAGTATATTCAATACTAATTGGCTTTTTTTGGAGTTCCGGATTTGGCAAGTCAATCAGAAGTCGGCGAAAGTCCGGGCGGCAACTTTAATCCCACTGTTTTTTTCGGAGCCATAGGCGTCATTGCGCTGCTGATCCTCTTCGCTGTCCTCAACGCGGATGAGGCCGCCGAACGGTTCGGAGATATCCAGGGCTTCGCAACGCGAAACTTCGGCTGGCTGCTGGTCCTCGTGGCCAACGTCCTGCTGATAACATCCGCCTTGCTTGCCTTTTCCCGGACTGGCTCGGTCAGGCTCGGGGGTGCGGATGCGAAGCCGCACTATGGACTTCTGACCTGGTTCGCGATGCTGTTCAGCGCGGGCATGGGAATTGGCTTGCTGTTTTATGGCGTTGCCGAACCGATGCTCCACTTTTCCAATCCGCCCGCGACGGCTTTTTCCGATCCGGGAGCGACAGAGCCGTCGGGACTTGCGCGAAACGCACAGCACGCGATGGGACTGACTTTCTTGCACTGGGGACTGCATGCCTGGGCAGTCTATGCAGTGATCGGCCTGGGCCTCGCCTACGTCGCCTACAACCGCGGAAAAGGCCTCAGTATCGGCGCGTTCCTGAAGGCCGCCTACCCAGGCATGTCCGACCTGGTTGTCGACCTCGTCGATATCCTGGCAATCACGGCGACGGTTTGCGGCGTTGCTGCCTCGCTGGGGTTTGGGGCTTCGCAGATCAATGCAGGGCTCGAGATATTGGCTGGCATCCCCGATACGCCGTTGGTCAAGGCGGTGCTGATCATTGTGATCACCGCGCTTGCGACACTTTCGGTCGCGCTCGGTCTCGACAAGGGCATCCGGAGGCTGTCGGAATTCAACATGGCCCTGGCGGTGGGGCTTGCCCTGTTCATTCTTGCGTTGGGCCCCACGGTGTTCCTGCTCGACGCCTATGTCCAGAATATCGGCTATTACCTGCAGCGCTTCGTCTATCTGTCGACCTGGACGGAGGCCTACAGCCAGGCCGAATGGCAAAGCGACTGGACGATCTTCTACTACGCATGGTGGATCAGCTGGTCGCCGTTCGTCGGCATCTTCATTGCCCGCATCTCCTATGGCCGCACCGTTCGCGAATTCATTGGCGGCGTGCTGCTGGTGCCAAGCCTGTTCACCTTTGCGTGGATGACGATCCTTGGGGATTCCGCGCTTTACATCGAGCTGTTCGGCGCGGGCGGCCTTTCAGAAGCGGTCAATACCTCCATGCCGGATGCGCTGTTCGCCTTTCTCTCGCACTATCCCGCGACGGAGATGATTTCTGGCCTCGCCATCGTCATCATTGCTACGTTCTTTGTCACCTCCGCGGATTCGGGCGCACTGGTCACGGCGATGATTGCATCGGGGGGGCGCCACCATGCAGGCATGGTTCCGAGAGTCACCTGGGCAGTAGCGATAGGCGCGCTGGCCGGCGCCCTTCTGTGGTCGGGCGGATTTGGTGCGCTGCAGACCGCGGCCATCGTGACCGGACTACCCTTTGCGATCGTGCTGGTCGCTCTGGCTTTCGGTCTGTTGAGAATGTTGCGTGCGGATTCACTTCAAAGCTCGCACGTCTAATCGATTGGATTGTGCAAGACCGATCACCACCATTCGATTGATGCAAGTCGAACCAGGGAAGGCGATCTCGCGTCCACGTAAGCGACCCCTTGTGAGTATCTGCTTCTCGGTTTGTATGGCCACGACCAGACGGTCGGCACCCGGCACACCCGTTTCTGAGCTTGATGAAGATCGTTTTCGCGTTGGCATCATCTTTGATGACCAAGGTCCCGGTGCGCATTTTCAATGCACAGATTGCACCAATGAAAGCCGCCAGCAAACATTGCCCTGTCCACCCCGGTTCAAAATGCTAATTGTTGCCATGCGCTAGTCTTTTAGGCTAATGCTTAAACCATGCACAAGGCCGGCAAACTGATCCGCGAATGGCGGCAGGCGCATGATCCGCCGCTGTCCGCCGAGGAATTTGGCGCGCGCTACGGTGCGCCCAAACCGTGGCGCGGGCAGACCGTTTACAATTGGGAAGCGCGCGGCAAGATCGCGCGTCCGGCAGTGCAGAAGCGCTTGGCGGAGCTCGGCATCTGTCGGCCTTCTGACTGGCTGGAAGCGGCGGACGGGCAGCGGTCAGCAGGGTATGGGCCCGAAACATCGCAGGACGGGGCCACCCATCCTTTTTATTCCCTGCATCGTCAAGGACTTGTCCGCGTCGCTACGTCGACGCCGCATGTGCGCACCGCAGATGTTAGCTTCAACCGCGACGCGATCCTCATCGAAGCGCGCCGGGCGCATGCGGCCCAGGTCGACTTGGTGGTGTTCCCGGAGCTGTGTTTGTCCTCCTACGCGCTCGACGATCTACACCTCCAGACCGCTCTTCTCGAAGCGGTGGAGCTGGTGGCGGGCGAGATTGTTGCCGAAAGCGCAGGCCTCGCTCCGGTGATGCTGGTCGGCGCGCCGCTGCGCCACGAGGGGCGGCTCTACAATTGCGCGTTGGTGATCGGGGGCGGGCACCTGCTCGGCGTCGTGCCCAAGAGCTACCTCCCCAATTACCGCGAGTTCTACGAAAAGCGCTGGTTCGCCCATGGCCGCAACATAAGGGGCAAGACCATAAGGGTGGACGGCATGGAGGCGCCGTTCGGCACCGACCTGCTGTTCGCATGCACCCAGCTGCCGCATTTCAAACTCTTCGTCGAAATCTGCGAGGACCTGTGGGCCGCGCATCCGCCATCCTCAGATGGTGCGTTGGCAGGCGCGACGGTGCTGGCGAACCTCTCGGCCTCAAACATCACCATCGGCAAGTCGGACGAGCGTCACATGCTGTGCCGTTCGCAGAGTTCGCGGGCGACGGCCGCCTATGTCTATTCCGCCGCCGGCCATGGCGAGAGCACCACCGATCTCGCCTGGGACGGGCAGGGGGTGATCTACGAACTCGGCGACATGCTCGCCGAATCCGAGCGTTTCAGCCTGCACCCCGAACTCTGCATCGCCGATGTCGATTGCGAGCGTATCCTGGGCGAACGGATGAGGTTGCAGACGTTCAACGATGCGGCGGAGGCTGCCGGACACCCTGCGACGGCAATGCGCACCATTCCCTTCGACCATGCCGGGGCAGGGGACGACATCGGCCTGATCCGCCCGATGAGACGCTTCCCCTTCGTCCCCAACCGCCAGGACAGGCTGGATGCCGATTGCTACGAGGCCTTCAACATCCAGGTCGACGGGCTGATGCGGCGGATCGAATCGACGTCTGCCCAGTCGCTGGTGATCGGTATCTCGGGCGGGCTCGATTCCACCCATGCGCTGATCGTCGCGGCCAAGGCATGCGACCGGCTGGAGCTGCCGCGCACGACGATCCGCGGCTATACCATGCCCGGTTTCGGCACCAGTGAGCACACGCGGTCCAACGCCTGGAAGCTGATGGATGCACTGGGTATCACGGCGGAGGAACTCGACATCAAGCCGGCCTGCATTCAGATGCTGCGCGATATCGGTCATGCCTTTGCCGATGGCGAACCGGTTTATGACGTCACGTTCGAAAATGTGCAGGCGGGGCTGAGGACCGATTACCTGTTCCGGCTGGCAAGCCAGCATCGCGGTTTCGTTGTCGGTACGGGTGATTTGTCGGAACTGGCGCTGGGCTGGTGCACCTATGGCGTCGGCGACCAGATGAGCCATTATGCCGTCAACGCCGGGGTTCCCAAGACGCTGATCCAGTATCTCATCCGCTGGTGCGTCACCAACGGCGAGTTCGATGCGCATACCGGAGACGTACTGCTGTCGGTGCTCGACACCGAAATCTCGCCGGAACTGGTGCCTGCGGGCGAGGGCGGGAACATCCAGAGCACCGAGGAAAAGATCGGCCCCTACGAGCTCAACGACTTCTTCCTGCACCACATCATGAGATACGGGCAGCGCCCGTCCAAGGTTGCGTTCCTCGCGTGGCATGCCTGGCGGGACATTGCCGAGGGCAGCTGGCCGGCCGGGTTCCCAGATGACGCTAAACACGAATATTCCTTGGCCACGATTGCGTCGTGGCTGGAGAAATTCCTCTGGCGCTTCTTCGCCTTCAGCCAGTTCAAGCGCTCGGCGATCCCCAACGGGCCGAAGGTGTCGTCAGGCGGCGCATTGAGCCCACGTGGCGATTGGCGCGCACCGTCCGATGCGAGCGCTGCGGTGTGGCTGGAAGAGCTGCGGGAAGGTTTACCTCAGGACTTTGCTGAAGTATCGTAGCTAGGCTCAGGACTCATTGATCACAACCAGTAGCAGACGGTTGCGGCGATGGAGA
>CAYPFE010000114.1:0-8332 GCA_964409895.1 uncultured Novosphingobium sp. | reverse complement strand
ACCGCGTCATCGATCAGGGTGCGAACGACGTAGAGCACGGCGGCGCGCAGCACCGGCAGCGGCGCATTGAAGTTGTCCACCAACTGCGCGCTGGTGCCGGTGAAGTCGATGGTGGCGCAGCGCGATTCCCGATCGATCGAGACGGCGACCGCTATTTCCGCGCCATTGTCCATCGGGCAGCGAAAGGCGCCACCGGATAGCCGGTCGATCAGCGCGCGCACCGCGCTTTCGGCATGGTCCTGGGCATGCGCCATATAGGCGTCGACCATGGCCCGGGTCTGTTCACCGGCAATGCGCCGCAGTTCTGCCGCGCCCCGCGAGCAGGCGGCAAGCTGCGCCTTGAGATCGGCAAGGTTCTGGTCGGGATTGCGCGCCGGCCATGGACCCGAGGCCAGCAGCGTGCGCATTTCCGCTTCGAGCAGCTCGCCCCGGTCGACCAGCAGGACATTGTCGATCAGCACGCCTTCCTCGCCGATAGTGCGGCTGGCGGGCGGCATCGAGCCGGGGCTGATCCCGCCCACGTCGGCGTGGTGGCCGCGCGCGGCGACGAACCATGCGGGCCGCGCGTCGTCATCCTCCGCAAAGACCGGCAAGACCACGGTGATGTCGGGCAGATGGGTGCCGCCGTCATAAGGCGCGTTCAGCACATAGGCGTCGCCGGGCAGCATGCCGCGCCCGTCCCGCCTCCGCCCGCGCCGGTCCAGCACCGTGCGCACGCTTTCGCCCATCGAGCCGAGATGGACCGGCATATGCGGCGCATTGGCCACGAGGTTGCCAGCGCCATCGAAAACGGCGCAGGAGAAGTCGAGCCGCTCGCGGATATTCACCGAGCTGGCGCTGTACTGCAGCGCCGCGCCCATTTCCTCGGCCACTGCCATGAACAGCGCGCTCATGATTTCCAGCCGCACCGGATCGCTTTCGGTGCTATCCTGCCGCTGTGCTAGGAGTGGCGCGGCGCGGGTCAGGATGAGGTTGCCGATGGCATCGACGCGCAGCTTCCAGCCGGGTTCGACAATAGTGGTCGATACATCGTCGACGACCAGCAGCGGCCCCGTGGCTTCGAAGCCCGACGCCAATTCCTCGCGCAGGTAGAGCGGAACCTGCTGCTGCTCTCCTCCCGTGAAGATCTCCACATGCTCAAGGGGGGGCGACGAACTGCCCGCAAGTGCCACTTGCGCCGCACCCATTTGCGCGCCGGGCGAGACCGCCTCGACCCGTAACGTTTCCGCAACCAGCTCGGCGCCCGGTGCAAATCCGAAACGTGCCTGCCACAGGGCCTCGAAGTCCCGGCGCATGTCTTCGATCCCGCCATGAGGCACATCGACGAGGTTCTCGCTGCCTGCGGGCCGGATCGCGACTTGCGCGGTGGTTTCTATAGCTGCCGGGGCAATCCCCTGTGCCGCGAGCTCGGCGCTCGCTTCCCCGCCGAGCTCAGAAACTGCCTCGTCCAGCGTCGCAACGCTGCTTCCCGTGAGCGGCAGCGACACCGTGCGCTCCTTCAGTACACGGCGGTCGGCGAGCCCCATGCCGTAAGCGGAAAGCACGCTGGCAAGCGGGTGGCACAGGACCTCGCTTATTCCCAGGGCATCGGCGACCCCGCAGGCATGCTGCCCGCCCGCCCCTCCAAAGCACACCAGCGTGGCGCGGGTGACGTCGTGTCCGCGCCGCAGCGAGACCGCCTTGATCGCGTTCGCCATGTTGGCGACGGCGATGTCCAGGAAACCCTCGGCCGCCTGTTCGCGCGAGAGACTGCGTCCGGTCATGCGCTCCACTTCGCCAAGCAGCGCGTCCATCCGTTCGGCAGCCGCAGCGAGGTCTAGCGCTTCGTCGCCGCCGAGCCCGAAAGCAGTCGGGAAATGCTCAGGGATGAGTTTGCCCAGCAGCAGGTTGCAATCGGTTACCGTCAGCGGCCCGCCGCGGCGATAGCAGGCAGGGCCGGGCACTGCGCCTGCCGATTCAGGGCCGACGAGGAAGCGCGCGCCATCGAAATGGCAGACCGAACCGCCGCCCGCCGCCACCGTGTTGATCCGCATCATCGGTGTGCGGATGCGGATGCCCGACACTCGCGTCTCACTGTCGCGCTCGTATTCGCCTGCGAAATGAGAGACATCTGTGGATGTGCCACCCATATCGAAGCCGATAACGTGGTCGAACCCCGCCTCGCGCGCCACTGCCGCCATGCCGACGATGCCGCCTGCAGGCCCGGAGAGAATCGCGTCCTTGCCGTGGAACGCGTCGCCCGCGGCAAGCCCGCCGTTCGACTGCATGAACAGGCATTGCACATCCGCCCCGACTCCGGCCTCCAGCTGCCCGACATAGCGGCGGAGGACAGGCGTCAGATAGGCGTCGACCACGCTGGTCTCGCCCCGCGCGATTAGCCGGATCAGCGGCGCGACCTCATGGCCCGCCGAGACCTGTGTGAAGCCGACGTCGCGGGCGATCCGGACCAGCGCCTTCTCATGCGCGGTGTAGCGGTAGCCATGCATCAGCGCGATGGCGAGCGAGCGCAGGCCGCTGTCGAATGCGCGCTGCAGGCGGTTGCGGGCGCCGACCTCGTCGAGCTGACGGCAAACGGTCCCGTCCGCGCCCACACGTTCGTCTATCTCGATAACGTCCGCATAGAGCGGCTCTGGCAACACGATATGGCGCGCGAATATGTCGGGGCGCTCCTGCGTTCCGATCCGCAAGGCGTCGCCGAAGCCGCGCGTTATCGCGAGAAGCACCGGCTCGCCCTTGCGCTCCAGCAAGGCGTTGGTCGCGACGGTCGTGCCTAGCCGCAATTCGGCGGGAGGAAGTGCGCCCTCAGCTGCGCCGGTAATCCGCCGCATCGCCTCCACGGCAGCATCCTCGTACTGCTCCGGATTCTCCGACAGCAGCTTCATGCGCTGCATCACGCCTTCGGGCGAGAGCGCCACGACATCGGTGAAAGTGCCGCCACGATCGGTCCAGAATTGCCAGCGATCTGCGGTCATGTCCCCATGTGCTCAGCTTCGCGGAAACTGCTCGCGCAGCAGATCGAACGCCGTTCCGGGACCTTCGGCCAGCCGCGCCTCGATCATCGCGACCACCTCTTTGAGGCAATGGGCGTCGCTGTCGATCTCGATGTCGCAGACCGGATTGCGATAAATCTCGTCGTAATAGAACGGGCGCAGCCGCGACAGCCGGTCGACGATGATCTTGACCGCATCCTCGCCCAGGATTTCGACCGGCAGTTTCTTGTCCATGGCGCGCTCGGCGACGCGCTTCTCGAGCACTTCGAACGGCGGCTTCAGCGTCACCAGCAGCGCGGGCAGGCCTTCGAGCTTCCATGCCAAGTCCTGGATCACCGGCGGATCGGTCATCAGCAGGTGATCGAAGACGATGTTGCAGCCGGCGCGCGAGGCGGCTGCAATCCAGTCGTGCATCAGGCCGAAGCTCTTCTCGCCCCATTCGCCGAAACTCCAGCGCAAGGCGCCGTCGGGATCGGCGGGATCGCGGGGGTGGGCATAGATGCCCTCGCGCGCCCTGGGGCCGTGATGGCCGAACTTCGCCGGATAGGTGTTGGCGAGGAAATGGTCGATGCCATAGAGCAGCCAGAAATCCTCGGACTGCCGCGCGAAAAGTTCCGCCGTGCTCGACTTGCCCGAGCCCGAAGTGCCGTTGAGGATGATGATACGCCCCGGTTGCATCGTCACGATCCCAATTTGTGCTCGCCGCGCGCGATCAGGCGGAAGCGTTCGGCAGGCGAGAATTCCTGGTTGTCGCCCCAATGGGTGACACCGTCCCAGTCCCATTCGGCGAGCGACCAGACGACGGTGTGGTCGGTGTAGCCGGTGAAGATCAGGCCCGGATCGATTGTGCCGGTGGCCCGCATCGAGCGTCCGAGCGTGTCGGTGGCTTCGAAGGCGACGCGCGATGGGCCGAAGGAGCCATATTCGAGCACGGTCCGCCCGCCCGAAACGATGCTCGCCATCTCGCCGTCCTTCATGATGTAGCCGCCGACGCAATTGGCCTCGATGCTCTCGCCCATGCACAGCGCGTGGAACGAGCTGCCCTCGGCGATCCCCCAGAAATAGCCGCCGCAGGCGAGCGATTCGTACTCGCGCGCGCCATAGGAGGTGTCGCGCATCGACCAGCAGTCGATCGGATATTCCTCGCCGTGCCTTGTGATCATGCCGGTCATGCGGCCCGGCTGTTCGATGTGGAAGCGCGCGGTCGCTTTCTGGCCCGGGTCGGTGGTGTGGAGCTCGTGGCACGGCCCGACCGCTTCCCAGACAAGGTCCATGGTCATGCCGTCCCTGTCGTAGTCGATCTTGTAGCGTTTGAGCGGCTCGATCATCTTGCAGGACAGCGAATTGCGCGCCTTCATGTCGTATTTCTGCGCGCCCTCGGGCATGCCCTGGAGGTGGGACCACTGGTAATGCAGGCAGTTCCACTGAAAGTGGTTCTGGTCGTCCCACATGTTCGGCCCGCCGTTCAACATGCCCATGTTGGGGCGGAAATAATACTGGATCGAGCCGTGGATGCGCCGCTCTGGAATCGAGAAGGAGAACCACACGCTCTCGTTCCAGTAGGGATTGTCGTCGCGGCCCTCGCCGAAATAGTCGGCAAAGCTGAGGTCGGTCATGGCAGGGCGGTCCTTCGTATCAGGGAAACGGTTTGGGATATTTCTCGCGAAGCTGGGCAAAGGCCGTGCCCGGGCCTTGCGCCAGCCGCGCCTCGATCCGCTCGCAGACCTCGTCGGGGCTGAGCGTGCTCGAATCGATCTCAAGGTCATAGATGTCGTTGGCGTAGGCGTGCTCGTAGAACCACGGCCTTGTCGCGGCGAGCTGTTCGGCGAGGCGTTCGACGCCATCCGGACCGCCCAGCGCCTCGACCATCTGCGGCGGCAGTTCGATCTCGCGTTCGGTGATGCGCTTTTCCAGCACTTCGAAGGATGGGTGCAGGTTCACGAACAGCACCGGCACGTCCTCCATCCGCCAGATGCAGTCCTGCAGCACCGGCGGATCGACGAACATCAGATGGTCGACGATCATCGCCTGGCCGGCGCGCGAAGCCGCCGCAACCATCGCATGCATTGCCTCGAGCGATTTCATGCAGACCGGGCCGTATTCGGTCGGCTGGTAGCCTTCCTCCTTCTTGTTGCCGAAGATCGTGTACTGGCCGGGCAGGATGGTGCCGACCATCAGGTCCATGCCGAACTGGAGATAGCAGTCCTCAGCCCGCTTGGCGAAAGTCGCGCAGGTGGTGGTCTTGCCCGAACCGGAGGTGCCGGAAAGGAGGACGATCTGGCCTGCCATGGATTAGTCTCCCCGCACCATCTTGCGGAACATTTCGAGCGGCTGGAATTCCTGCAAATCTCCCCAGCCTTCCTTGCCATTGCCGAAATCGGCCTTGAGCAGCGACCAGACGACTTGGGCGCGCGGGTAGAAATTGACCATCAGGTGGGTGGAGGATTGGCAGGTGAAACTGGCGGTGCGACCGGCCTCGTCCTCGAGTTCGATGTCGAAAGTGTCCGGCGTGAACTCGCCCATTTCGGTGACGACACGCTTGCCGCCCGTTACCGTCTCTGTCCTGCCGTCGAGCCTGAGGAACCCGCCGACCACACGCTGCTCGTCGCCATCGCCCATGGTCTGGGCGTGGAAGGCGGTGTCGTCATCCGCAACCGCCCAGAAATAGCTGCCGCGCTTGACGTTATCCATCATGCGCACGCCCCATGAGGTGTCGCGCAGCGCGTAGCTGTCGAAGTCGAAGGTCTCACCCTTGTAGGTGTAGCTTCCCTTGGCCCGGCCCATCTGTTCAAGATGCATGCGGTTCTCCGCGCTCATGCCGGTCGCCTCGATCTCCATGCCGAGGAAGTGGTGGGGTTCCTCCAGGCCCACCCAGTCGAAATCGAGCTCGAAACCGCCCTGGTTGTAATGGAACCGGTAATGGTTCAGCGGCTCGACCACTTCGACCTTCAGCGAGTTGAGCGCGGTGAAGTCGAATTTCTGCGCATCCTCCGGGATCGGCTGGATGTGGTGCCAGTCGTAATAGAGGCAATCCCAGATATGCGAGCCGCTCTCGTCCCAGACGATCGGCCCGCCCATCAGCAGGTTCATGTTCGGACGGAAGAAGTAATAGATCATCCCGTGGATGCCGCGCTCGGGGATCGAGAAGGAGAACCACGCGCTCTCGTTCCAGTAGATGTCGTCGCTGCGCGTCGTGCAGAAACGGTCGAGATGGTGCTGGTTGCTCACGGTTTTTCGCTCCCTTCGGGCATGACTATATCGAGGCTGAGGCGGGTCAGCGTCAATGTGGCGATGCGCCACTCGCCTCCCTCCTTGCGGTAGGTTTCATGGTAATGGCCGCGCCCGAGGATCGACTTCCAGCCGGTGCGGGGATGCGCCTCGTCCCATTCGATCACGTCCTGCATCGCCCAGATCGCCTTCGCGTTGTCCGCATCGACGATCTCGACCTCGCCGGACAGGTTCTGGTGGCAACTTGCCGAGTTCTCCAGCGACTGGCGCAGAGCTTCGGCATAGGTGTCGCCACCCGAGGTGTAGATCTCGCCATCGGGCGTGACGACCTGCATGTCATGCGTGAAGACGCTTTTCAGTTCTTCCCACTGCTTGGTGTCCATCAGCCGGTAGTAGCGCGCCTTGAGACTGCGGATTGCCTCGATCGCTTCGAGCCGTTCGAGCCGGTCCATTGTCCCTCCCCAATAACCCTCAATCGAAGCCGCGTTCGAGGAACGCTTCGGCGAGCCCCGCAAGCAGCGCCGCGCCGCGCGGCATGACACTCTCGTCGATCATCATCCGCGTCGAGTGGATGCCGCAGCATTGCGTCCAGTCCTCACCTTCGTGGCTGACGCCGAGGAAGAACATCGCGCCCGGCACCTTCTCCAGCACATAGGCGAAATCTTCCGCACCCATGATCGGGTCTTCGAGGCGCAGGAACGCCTCTTCGCCGAACAGCTCGTCGGTGACGCGGGCCCCGAAGTCCACCGCGCGCTCGTCGCAGACGGTGACCGGGAAACCCTCGATCACGTCGATATCGACGGTCAATCCATGGGCCCCGGCGATGCCGGCAGCCACCAGCTGGACCTGTTCCCTGATCCGCTCGCGGTTGGCGGGATTGAGCGTACGCATCGTCCCCTCGATCTCGGCCTTGTCGGGGATTACGTTGAAAGTCGTGCCGCTTGCGATCCGCGCGACGGTCAGCACCACCGGATCGAACACGCTGAACTTGCGCGTGACCATCGCCTGTAGCGCGGTGACGATCTCGCAGGCGACGGGCACCGGGTCCATCGTCTCGTGCGGCAGCGACGCGTGGCCGCCCTTGCCGTTGACGGCAATGCGGAACTGATCGGCAGCCGCCAGCAGCGGCCCGGGTTTGCCGCCGAAACGCCCGTGCGGCGCATTGGGAAAGACATGCAGCGCGAAGGCCGCATCGGGCAGCGGATCAAGCAGGCCATCGTCGAGCATATAGCGCGCGCCGTGATGGCCTTCCTCGCCCGGCTGGAACATGAAGCGCACCTCGCCCTTGAGGCGATCGGCGCGCTGGCACAGCAGCTCGGCAGCGCCCGCCAGCATCGCCGTATGCGCGTCATGGCCGCAGGCGTGCATCGTGCCGGGCACTTTCGAGGCGAAGTCCAGGCCCGTCTCTTCCGGCATCGGCAGCGCATCCATGTCGCCGCGAAGCAGCACCGACCGGCCATCGCCCGCACCGCCCTTCAACACGCCGACGAGCCCGGTCGTCGAGGGGCCTTCCTTCCAATCCAGCGGCAAGTGAGCGAGCGCCATGCGCACCTTGTCGCGCGTCTTCGGCGTCTGCAGCCCCAGCTCCGGCTCGGCATGAATCGCCCGCCTTAAGGTGACGAGTTCGCCGGCGATGGCCTGGGCGTCGTCGATCAGCGATGAAGAAAGCATCCCAAGCTCCCTAGGGTCAGGACCCATGATAGCCGCGCAATCCGGCCTGTCGAGCGATCACACGCCATTGCCCCAGCCGGGGCGCGTTTCAGCGATCACGCCTTCGATCGCTTGAAGGGCTTCGGCCAGCACCTCGTCATAGGGCTTGCGCGCGTCGATCTCGCAAATTTTCGCGCCGTTGAAACCGATGCGCGGCATGATTGCGATCTTGTCGCGCAGTTCCTCGATGGGATGGTCGGGCTTGCGCGCATGGGCGGTTTCGGCATCGATCATCAGCCGGATGACGAGGCTGGGGCGGTGGAGCGCCATCTGCTCGTAGAGAAGCTGTTCGCGCCGGGCGAGGCCCTGGATGAGCCGGTTTTGTGTCCGCTCGGCGCTGATGCCCGGACCGTCGTAGTGAAAGCCCGGCACTTCGGCCTGCGGGTAGCGGTCGGCGATCACCA
>CAYPFE010000113.1:0-8360 GCA_964409895.1 uncultured Novosphingobium sp. | reverse complement strand
ACGCCCGACCCCAACCTTGGCAAGGTTGTGCTCTACCCCTGAGCTACGCCCGCTCTGGTCGCCAGCAGCCCGCTGTCATGAGAGGCGGGCCGGGGTGAGGCGCGCGGTTAGCATCGGTCTCAAATGGCTGCAAGCGCAAAATGGGGCGGGGCCCCGATCCTGGACCGCTGTTGGGGGCAAAGGTGCATTCGCTCTTCACAAATGCGCATAAAGGCCCAAATTGGGCGCGATCCTGAAGAGAAGCGAACGGAGCATTCATCTTGGCTAGCATGGGCCTTAATCTCGAAGAACAGAAAGCCGTCGACCGGTTTCGCCAAAGCGTGGCCGAACCTTCGATGACGCAACTTGTGATCGTCGACTTCTGGGCGGAGTGGTGCGGGCCGTGCAAGGCGCTCGCCCCCGTGCTCGAAAAGGTTGCGGCGGAATATGCCGACAAGGGCGTCGTGCTTGCCAAGATCAATGTCGACGAGGAACGTTTCATCGCCTCCCAGTTCCAGGTCAAATCGATCCCGACCGTCTATGCGATCTTCCAGGGACAGCCTGTCGCGGACCTGACCAATGCGAGAAGCGAGTCTCAACTGAGGGGCGTTCTCGACCAGTTGCTCGAAAAGCTGCCGATTCAGGCAGGCGGCGCGGAACCGCAGCAGGACCTCGCGCCCTTGCTGGCGATGGGCGAGGAGGTGCTGGCGAGTGGCGATGGCGAGCGTGCGGCGGGCGTCTTCACGCAGATCATCGAAATGGCGCCGGACAGTGCCGAAGCCCATGCCGGACTGATCCGTGGGCTTGTTTTGGCCGAAAGGCTGGAAGAGGCGGAAGGCGCGCTGGCCGCGCTCGATCCCGAAATCGCCTCTGCTCCTCCCGTTGAACAGGCGCGCGCCGCGCTGCAGCTGGCAAAGGATCGGCCGGACGACAGCGAACTCGCAGGCCTGCGGAGCGCCGCCGAAGCCGATCCTGCCGACATGGATGCGCAACTCGCTTACGCCAATGCCGCCTTTGCCGCGGGCGAACGCGAGACCGCCGCCGAACTGCTGCTGACGATGATCGAGGCCGACCGCGAGTGGAACGAGGGCGCGGCACGGGCCAAGCTGCTGCAGATGTTCGAGGCGATCGGGCTTGAAGACCCATGGGTTGCGGCGATGCGGCGGCGCCTTTCGACGATCCTGTTCGGCTGACCGTGTCGGCTCGGCGTATCTCGATTTTCCCGCTGCCGGGTGCGGTGCTCTATCCCGGGCTGCAACTGCCGCTGCATATCTTCGAGCCGCGTTACCGGGCGATGGTCAGCGACGCGCTGGCTCGCGACCGGCGCATCGGCATGATCCAGCCTCAGCGTCCCTATGAAGGCGCGCCGCTGTTCGAGATTGGTTGCCTCGGGCGGATCGGCGAGGTCGAGGCGCTGGAAGACGGGCGGTACAACATTGTCCTTGAGGGCGAATCGCGCTTTCGCATCATCAGGGAGCTCGAAGTCTCGACCTTGTTTCGCCAGGTCGAGGCGGAGCTTATCGAAGAGCCCGATCCCGACCAGCTTGCGGCGATCGAACGGGCTGCGTGCGAGCGCGCGTCACGGCGCTTTGCCGATGCGCAGGGGTATCGGGTCGACTGGGATTCGGTAGGCCGGCTGGATGATGTGTCGCTGATCAACGGCGTATCCCAGATCGCGCCGTTCGACCCTGCTTCCAAGCAGGCGCTGCTGGAAGCAAAGAACCTGTCCGCCCGTTGCGAGCTGCTGATCCAGCTGATGCAATTCTTCGGCCGCAGCGACGGCGAGGAAGAAATCCAGACGCTGCAGTAGGTAAACGCTGCAGCAGGTTCAGTTCTGCGGTGCCGTCCCGGACGCGGCTCCCAGCACCGTTTTCATCCCGCCTTCCTTGCTGATTTGCACGAGGAGCCGTCTACTGCCGGTTGTGTCGGTCTCCGAGCGCCAGCTGAGCGACTTGTCGGGCGAGGCTCCGTTCAGCGGATCGACGGGCGGCGGGGGCGCCGGCTTGGCCTTGCGGCGCTTCGGCTTGCCTGTATCAGGCGGGGCCTCGCGTTCCACTCTGGCTGGACAGTCAGCCACGGTCGCGGTGAGGAATGCGTGCGGGTCTGCCCGGATAGCCGAGGCTGGTTCGCGATGGCGCAGCACCCATTTGTACCCGTTCTTCTTCTGGAGTTGCCAGACTGCGGCAAAGTGACCGCTTTCGCCGTCCTGGGACCAGATTCCCTCGGCCGCGCCGATCACGCCGTCGCAGCTCATCCACACCGAGCGTGCGTCCCACTTTGCCGGCTCCGCCGAACCGGTCCGGGTCTTGAGCCAGTCCGCGACGGCGGCGGGTTCATTCTCGACCACGACTACACCTTCCACCGAGGTA
The DNA here is from genome assembly GCA_964409895.1 of uncultured Novosphingobium sp. Taxonomy (GTDB): domain Bacteria; phylum Pseudomonadota; class Alphaproteobacteria; order Sphingomonadales; family Sphingomonadaceae; genus Novosphingobium. The sequence goes on along the minus strand of CAYPFE010000113.1, from coordinate 6,012 downwards.
TCGAGCATGGCCTTCTGCTCGCCCTTTTCCCGGGCAAGTTGGCCAAGTGCGATCTCGGCGGCGATGATCGCGCTGGGATTGGCGTTGATGGCGATGCGGCCCTGCGCGTGAGCGGCCGGGGCCGTCAGCGCGAACAGTGCCAGCGCCGTCGCGTGAGCTCCTCTCAAATCGCGTCCTCGGGCAGGTCGAGATTTTCGTTACGGTGCGCAGCGACGATGGTATTCCTGAGCAGGACGGCGATGGTCATCGGTCCGACGCCGCCCGGCACCGGGGTAACCGCGCCCGCGACAACCATTGCCTCGTCATAGTCGACGTCGCCCACCAGCTTGCCCTTCTCCTTGCCGGGTTCCGGCGGCAGGCGGTTGATGCCGACGTCGATCACGGTCGCGCCGGGCTTGATCCAGTCACCCTTGACCATCTTGGCCCGGCCGACTGCTGCGACTACGATATCGGCACGGCGCACCACCTCGGGCAGATCCTTGGTGCGGCTATGCGCGATGGTGACGGTGCAGCTTTCCTTGAGCAGCAGCTGCGCCATCGGCTTGCCGACGAGGATCGAACGACCGATGACCACGGCATCGAGGCCCGAAAGGCTCCCCAGCCGGTCCTTCAGCATCATCAGGCAGCCGAGCGGCGTGCAGGGCACGAGGCCGGGCAGGCCGAGCGCGAGCCTGCCGGTGCTGACCGGTGTCAGCCCGTCGACGTCCTTGTCGGCGCTGATGCGGTCGACCACCGCCTGTTCGTCGAGATGGTCGGGCAAGGGAAGCTGCACGAGGATGCCGTCGACCGCCGGATCGGCGTTGAGCCTGTCGACCAGCGCGTGGAGGTCCTCCTGGCTGGTATCGGCGGGCAGCAGGTGCTCGAAGCTCGCCATGCCGCATTCGACGGTCTTCTTGCCCTTGTTGCGGACATAGACCTGGCTGGCCGGGTCCTCGCCCACGAGCACCACCGCGAGGCCCGCCTTGCGACCGCTGCGCTGTTCGAAGCTTGCCGCAAGTTCGGCGACGCGTTCGCGCAGGCCGGCTGCGAATGCGGTTCCGTCGATCCGTTCGGCCTGGGTCATTAGGTCTTCCATCACATTGTCGCCACGGCAAGGTTTCTGAGAATGATCGAGATGATCTGCAAAACGATGATCAGCACCAGCGGCGAGAAATCGATTGCGCCGGTATTGGGCATGATCCTCCTGATCGGCGAGAGGATCGGGTCGAGCAGCGCATTGACCGCCCGCCATATCGCCTCGACGAACTGGTTGTGCATGTTCACGACGTTGAAGGCGATCAGCAGGCTCAGCACGAACTGAATAATCACAAGCATGACGATGATCGAAATGAGATAACCGACGATCTCGAACAGCGTGTAGAACAGCAAGGGGACAGCCTTTCACTCGCGATGCGTGCTGGTGCTGATAGCCGAGCGTGTCACCGCCGGGCAAGCGCAGCCGGGCAAGTAATCCAGAACCTGCTTTAACCGGCCCTGACCAGCGTGCCCGCTCCTTGCTGGGTGAACATCTCGATCAGGATCGCATGGCCGATGCGGCCGTCAAGCACGACTGCCGCCTCGCAGCCTGCCTCCACCGCATGCACGCAGGTTTCGAGCTTGGGGATCATGCCGCCGGAGATCGTCCCGTCCTTTCGCATCTGTTCGATGTCGGCGGGCTTCAGATCGGTGAGCAGGTTTCCTGACTTGTCGAGTACGCCGGCGACGTCAGTCAGCAGGAACAGCCTTGCGGCATCGAGCGCACCGGCAATCGCTCCGGCCATTGTGTCGGCATTGATGTTGTAGGTCGATCCGTCCGGGCATGGCGCGATGGGGGCGATCACCGGAATGAAGCCCGATGCCGAAAGCGTCTCGATCACGCTGGTGTCGATCTGGTCGGGTTCACCGACGAAGCCTAGGTCGATCACGCGTTCGATATTGCTGTCCGGGTCCTTGGCTGTGCGCGTTACCTTGCGGGCGGTGACCATGCCGCCGTCCTTGCCGGACAGGCCGATGGCCTTGCCGCCCGCGCCCGCGATCCAGCCGACCAGTTCCTTGTTGATCGAACCCGACAGGACCATTTCGGCGATCCTGGCGGTTTCCGCATCGGTTACCCGCAGGCCGTCGACGAATTCGGATTCGACGCCGACCTTCTTCAGCATGGCGCCGATTTGCGGCCCGCCGCCGTGGACGACGACCGGATTGATCCCGACCGCCTTCAGCAGCACGATATCCTGCGCGAAGTCATGCGCCAGTTCGGGATCGCCCATCGCGTGTCCGCCGTATTTGACGACGAAGGTGCGGCCGGCATAGCGCTGCAGGTAAGGCAGCGCCTCGATCAGCGTTTCGGCCTTGGAAAGCATGGCGGAGTGGTGCGGATTCGGCATGGCATGCCCTTTGGCGCAGCGCGGCGCGCTTGACAATGGAAGAGCACATGCGGGTAATGGCGTGAGGGGAGGAAACCGGGGATGCATATCGCCTTCAACCTGCTCGGTATCGCACTGATTCTGGCGGTGGCGGTGCTGCTGTCGTCAGACCGCAAGTCGATCCGGCTGCGTGTTGTTGCAGCAGCCTTCGCGCTGCAGGCGGGCTTCGCCGCGCTGGTTCTCTATGTGCCGGCAGGAAACCGCTTGCTGCAGGCGATGGCGTTCGGCGTCACCAGCCTGCTCGGCTATGCGAAAGATGGCACCGCCTTTGTGTTCGGTGACCTTGCGGGTGACCGGCTCGGCCAGAATTTCGCCTTCACCGCGCTGCCTACGATCGTCTTCCTCGCTGCGCTGATCGGAATCCTTTACTACCTCAGGATCATGCCGCTGGTGATCCGCTGGATCGGCGGGGGCATTGCGAAGGTGACGGGCGTCAGCCGGGTCGAGAGCCTCTATGCCGCATCCAACATCTTCGTTGGCATGAGCGAATCGCCGCTGGTGATCAGCCCCTACATCGCCCGGCTCAAACCGTCGCAGCTGTTTTGCGCGATGGTGGTAGGGCTGGCTGGCGTCGCCGGCACGATCCTCGCGCTCTATGTCAGCATCGGTATCCGCGCGGATTACCTTGTGGCCGCTGCCTTCATGTCAGCGCCGGGCGGCATCCTGATGGCCAAGCTGATGATGCCCGATCCAAAGGCGATGGCGCCGGACGATGCAATCGTGGAACTCCACGAAGGCGAGGACAGGCCCGCCAATATCATCATGGCGGCAGCCCAGGGCGCGCAGACAGGCCTGAAGCTCGCGGTCGCGGTGGGTGCGATGGTGCTGGCCTTCGTCGCGCTGATCGCACTCGCCAACGGGATTCTCGGCTGGGCCGGCGGGATGCTGGGTCTGGAGGAGCTGACGTTCCAGAAGTTGGTCGGCTATGTCTTCGCACCGGTGTTCTGGCTGCTTGGCGCGCAAGACTGGGCGGAAGCGATGCTCGCCGGCGGCTTCTTCGGCACCAAGCTGGTGCTGAACGAGGTCATCGCCTTCATGGGCGTATCGGGTGTCGAAGGCTTGTCGGACCGTATGCAGGCGGTTGTGATCTTCTCGCTGTGCGGCTTTGCCAATTTCGGTTCGATCGCCATCCAGATGGCCGTACTCGGCGGTCTAGCGCCGGACCAGCGTGCGGAGATTGGCCGACTGGCGATCCGCGCCCTGGTGGCCGCCAGCCTCTCCAACCTGATGAGCGGCGCGCTGGCAGGGCTGTTCCTCAGCCTTTAGCAAAGCTCCAGGCATCCTTGCCCGGCTCGGCGTCGTGTCCGGCCCAGGCGGCAAAGCGTTCGGCGTCGGGGTTGGAGACCAGGCTGTCGGAAAGGCCGTAGAGCCGCACCATCCGCTGCTCCGGTTCATAGGCCGGCCAGTCATCGCCAGGGTGACCGTGGTGCACGAAATGGGCAGCGTGCGCGCGCATGCGCTGTGCCAGGGCCTTGCGCCTGCCGCTGTTCGGGCCGCCGCGCACCAGCGCCATCTTGAGACCATCAAAAGGCCAGAACACCGTCAGGTCGAGGCCATGGACTGCGCCCGCCAGCGGGTGGGCATAGTCGAAGCGGTAGAACCAGGTCGGGTGCGTGCGCGAATGGCGCTCTGCGAAGTGCCGCGTCGGCATCTTGAAGGTGAGATCGCTGCCGAGAGCGGTCTGGCCCTTGCGGGTCTTCGGGTAAAGCGCAAGGATGCGCTTGGCATGATCGGGGGCGAACTGGGTACGCAGCAGCGCCTCCAGCGCGGCCCGCTTCGTCGGCAGGATATCGCCAGGCAGAATCTCGAACAGCCGGTTTTCGTCGCGGGTGGTACCGGCAAGCAAGGGCACGGGTGCGACATCATGGGACTGGGCGTCAGCGATCGTTGCGGGCAGCAGGTCGCCATCGTACCAAGGCGCGGCGGGAATGGCGTTGGTCAGCTCGCCGCCGATCTGGGCCTGGACCTCGAACAGCCGGACGATGTCGAGCGACTTCAGCCTGTCGAATCCGCCCTGGTCGAGCTCGAGCAGTTCGGCGAAGCGCCTCGCATCGGCGATGCTTCGCTCGCGGTCATGGATCAGGTTGACCGCGCCCGACTGGGCGATGGCGCCGTGGAACAGCCCATGTGCGGAAGGTGCCATCATCAGCAGTGACACGGACATGGAGCCCGCCGATTCGCCGCAGATCGTCACACGCTGCGGATCGCCGCCGAAGCCCGCGATATTGTCGCGCACCCATTGGAGCCCGGCGATCTGGTCGCGCAGGCCGATGTTCGACGGGATCGCGGGCAGGCCCAGCGCATCGCCGAAATTGACGAAGCCAAGCACGCCAAGCCTGTAGTTGATGGATACGACGCAGATATCGCCTTCGAGCGCCAGCGCCGAAGCGTCATAGGGGTTGGTGCTGCCGCCCATGAAGGCGCCGCCGTGGATCCATACCAGGACTGGCTTCAGTCCGGGCGTGCCGCCGTCCGGTGTCCAGATGTTGAGGTGCAGGCAGTCCTCGCCGTAATCGGCGCTGTCGAGCGTCTCGCGGCCGACCTTGCGGCCCATCTGTTGCGGCGCCTGCTTGCCCCAGTTCCCGGCATCGCGCACACCCTGCCACGGTTCGACCGGTTGAGGCGCGCCAAAACGCGGCGCCTCTGCATAGGGAATCCCCAGCCAGCGCCTAAGCCCCGGCAGCTGCCGGCCCTCGACTTTTCCGCAAACGGTATCGACAATTGTCTCTGACATGTATTTGGTCTCCCCAACAGATTGTGCTTCGAACGGAAGGCCTGATGAAGCCTGACGAAACCCGCCATCATCAGGATCCCGCTGCTCCGCAAGCCAACAACCGACAGTCCGGAGCGACAGATGCGGTGAACGCTGAATTTTCTGCGATATTTGATCTGATATACAGCTCTCTTTCCCCCGAAGGGAAACAGCTTCTGGGTGATCTTGGCGAGATGCGGTTGCGACGCCACAACACCCGGAAATTCGCCGACTTCGGCCACCGGGCCAACAATTTGCTTGGGCGCCTGGCGCGATTCGAACCCGCTTCCCAACGACGGCTCGTCGCCCGCGCGTTGATCGGCAAGCTTGCGCACGGCGCTTGTGACCGCGTCGGTCGTGCTGGTGTAACCGACACAGTCATGGCGCGGGCCGTGGCATGGTGCAGCAATCTCGCTGATTTCCTGAAGGCCGATGGGCCTGAGGATTATGGAACACTCGACGACTATTTCCTGAAGGATTTTCGCTTCTCGAACGGGCTGACAGTGCCCTGTGGCGGTCAGGTGATCGATCTGGCTAGCGCGATCGGACCGAAGACTGCGATCCGGTTCTTCGCCAAATCTCCCGTCCTTGCTGCCCGCGCCTGGCGGGGGCCGGTCTTTCGTCTGCACACTGAGAGCCGATATCTTGATGAATTCAACGAGACCGGCTGGAAGAATTGCTACCACGAACTGGCCGATCTTCTGGAGCTTCATCCACGAGTGGCGGGGCTGGTGTCGACGAGCTGGTTTTACGACCCGAGCCTTGCAGCGATCTCGCCGAGGCTCGCCTATCTGCACGATGTCCCTGTTTCGGGTGGCGCCTTGGTCCTGCCTCACACGATGTCCGAGGCCGATGTTG